>NZ_JACJPZ010000012.1:0-86795 GCF_014696335.1 Dolichospermum sp. FACHB-1250 | reverse complement strand
TCATTGACCTTTAAATAAATAGGAGAAATATCAGCATAATCCCAACCTAGTTCTTCAATAAAAAGCGATGTAAAATCAGCTAATTGCAGGTATTTTTTAACTTGACTACGATTGAATTTCATAAAATGCACTCCTGGGAAAATAAGGTTTTTATTCCACCTTAACCCTTAGCAAGAGGAGGGGGACTAGATGCCAATTTCTCCCCTTTATAAAGGAAAAGGACTAAGAGGGGTAATTAAACTTTACAAAACTTTACACCCCAACTTACTTGTCACTACATCAAAAACAATGTAGGATAAAGACGAACACGGTTAGTGTGATTAGTAATCAGATTCTAGCAATTCCATATTTACTTAAATAAATCTAGTAGGCAGATTTTATGGCAATCCCAACCGATGACAATGATATTCTAGTCGGAACTGATGGATATGATAATATTGATGGCCTTGATGGTAACGATCTGATTCAAGGACTAGCAGACAATGATGGTCTTTATGGCAATGATGGCAATGATACCTTAGAAGGGGGAGATGGGAACGACTACTTAAATCCCGGAGATGGGGTGAATGCGATCGCTGGTGGCACAGGTAGTGATAAGTTAGATCTAAACTATGATTACGATACAGATGGCATCACCATAAATTATAGCAGCCCCACCAATGGCACAATTAGCGATGGTTCAACCATCAAGGAAGTCGAAAGAATTTACCTGGTAACAGGTTCAGGTAATGACAACATTGATATTTCTGCCACCGACAATACTCGCTCTTCAGATCCTTATTATGGTAACAGATGGCAAGATAACGACACCAAAGTTTACGCCAATAATGGTAATGATACCGTCATTGGTGGTTCAGGTGGCGATGAAATCTATGGAGGAGCAGGTAATGACATCCTCACAGGCAACGCCGGCAATGATAAACTAGTCGGTGGAGAAGGTGAAGATATTCTCAACGGTGGTGCCGGAGATGATGAACTTTACGGTGAAGATGGTAATGATACCCTCAATGGTGGAGAAGGAAATGATTATCTCAATGGTGGCAAAGGAATTAATAGCGTTATCGGTGGTGCAGGTAGCGATAAACTGGATTTAGATTATACGACAAACACCAATAACATCACCATTAATTATAGCAGCCCCACCAATGGCACAATTAGCGATGGTTCAACCATCAAGGAAGTCGAAAGAATTGACCTGAAAACAGGTTCAGGTAATGACAACATTGATATTTCTGCCACCGACAATACTCGCTCTTCAGATCCTTATTATGGTAACAGATGGCAAGATAACGACACCAAAGTTTATGCCAATAATGGTAATGATACCGTCATTGGTGGTTCAGGTGGCGATGAAATCTATGGAGGAGCAGGTAATGACATCCTCACAGGCAACGCCGGCAATGATAAACTAGTCGGTGGAGAAGGTGAAGATATTCTCAACGGTGGTGCGGGAGATGATGAACTCTACGGTGACGATGGTAATGATACCCTCAATGGTGGAGAAGGAAATGATTATCTCAGTGGTGGCAAAGGAATTAATAGCGTTATCGGCGGTGCAGGTAGCGATAAACTGGATTTAGATTATACGACAAACACCACTGGCATCATCATTAATTATAGTGACCCCACCAATGGCACAATTAGCGATGGGTTGACGACAAAAGAGATCAAGGAAGTCGAAAGAATTTACCTGGTAACAGGTTCAGGTAATGATAACATTGATATTTCTGCCACTGACAATACTCGCTCTTCAGATCCCTATTATGGTAACAATTGGCAGTATAACGACACCAAAGTTTACGCCAATAATGGTAATGATACCGTCATTGGTGGTGTAGGTGGCGATGAAATCTATGGAGGAGCAGGTAATGATCTCCTCACAGGCAATGAAAGCAATGATAAACTAGTCGGTGGCCGGGGCAATGATATCCTCAACGGTGGGACTGGGAATGATGAACTCTATGGAGAAAATGATAATGATATCCTTGATGGTGGCTTAGGAAATGATACTCTCAATGGCGGTAGTGGAACTGATACCCTGAAAGTTGATTATTCTGCTATTACCACCGTCGGAATTAGCACCACCGTTACCACCCCAAGTAGTGGGACAATTTCCGCAGCGGGTAATATCGTCAACTATAGCAACATCGAGAAATTTAACATTACTGGTACAACCGAAGCAGATAATCTCATCGGTGGCAACTTAGATGATATCCTCATAGGTGGAGACGGTAACGACACCTTTACTGGTGGGTCTGGCAATGACACAATACAAGGTGGCAATGGTAACGACACCATTACTGGTGGTACTGGTGCTGATAGCCTAGTAGGTGGTCGTGGGGATGATATTTACATTATTAATGAATTGGGAGACATCATCACCGAAGGTTCTAACCAAGGTTTAGATACGGTAAGAGCCTCAATTACTTACAGTTTAGCCAGCATTGCCAATGTTGAAAACCTGACCTTGACCGGAACTGCTAACATTAACGCCACAGGAAATGCCATTAACAATATCCTCACTGGCAACAGTGGTAATAATACCCTCAATGGTGCAGCCGGTAATGACCGTCTCATTGGTGTAGACGAAACCAGTGCAACACCAGGAAAAGCAGAAGTTGACACCTTAATTGGTGGAGCAGGACGTGATAGATTTGTTTTGGGCAATGGCAGCAAAGTTTTCTATGATGATGGAGATACAACTAACGCCGGCACCGCTGACTATGCACTAATTCAGGATTTTAACGCCAGTCAAGACTTTATAGAATTATCGGGAGCGAAAAGCGACTATACCCTGAATACTACCTATAGCCCAGACAATACCGCCATTTATCGCAACAAACCTACCGGTGAACCAGCAGAATTAATTGGCATAATTGAAGGTGTGACAGGGCTAAACCTCACTTCTCCTGCCTTTATCACCTATTTTGATTACTTCAATGATTTTGAAACCGCAACCGGAACAGAATGGTCAAATCAAACTCGTTCTATCACACCAGTGGGAGAAAGAAATTTCCTGGGTGAATTTGGTAATGATACCGTTAGTTTGACGCTAAATAATCAGGCTAATAGTACAGTGACTCTGGAATTTGACCTCTTTATCCTCAAAAGTTGGGATGGTAATAGTCTAGTATATCCTGGTCCAGATATCTTTACCCTGGGTATTGCCGGCGGACAAACCCTGCTCAATACTACCTTTTCTTTGTACCCAGATGCAGGTGACCAAGCTTATCCTGGTACTTTTGGTAGTGCAACCTATCCCGCACGCACAGGAGCAACTGAGAATAATACTCTTGGTTATTATTTTGCAGGTTATCCAATGGATTCGGTTTACCGCATCTCCTCCACTTTTCAAGCCCCAAGTAGTAACCTGATAATCAACTTTGCTGGTTCTGGACTTCAAGACATTGGTGATGAAAGTTGGGGTTTAGATAACGTCAAAGTTACCACTTTCACCTCCTCAACTGCTTTATCTGCGGGAACTCTAGCCTTTAGTCAACCCACCTTTCAAGTCAACGAAGACGGCACCGCTGTAGCTGCTGTGACTGTTACCCGTACTGGGGGCAGTAATGGCGAAGTCCGAGCTACAATTACATCACAAGGACAAACCGCTACAAATTGGGGAGATTTTGACCCTACGGCTATTGATGTCACCTTTGGTAATTTAGACACTACAGCCAAAGTGATCACCATTCCTATTTACAACGACTTCAAAGCCGAAAGCGACGAAACCCTGTTATTGGGCTTAACAAATGCCGTCGGTGGTGCAGCCATAGGTACACAAAATACCGCCACCCTCACCATTGTTGATAATAATGATGCACCTGTCACATATTATCTAACTAATGCCGGCAGTTGGACAAATGCCCAGGGGCAAGCGGAGGCATTGGGTGGTAATTTGGTGACAATCAATGATCCCACCGAAAACCAGTTTTTAGTCACTGCTTTTGGTAGTGAAAATTTCTGGATTGGCTTAAACGATGTCGCAGCAGAAGGTAACTTTGCCTGGGTGAATGGAGAATCGTCTAAATACACCAATTGGTATGGTGGTCAACCTGATAACAACAACAATGAAGATTACGTCTTCATGAACTATGGTCCAGGAACTTGGGCTGATATCAGCAACAATAATCTTTACCGAGGCATTGTCGAAGTCGTTAACGGTGTATCTACTTTATCCGTAGGGAATGTCTCCATTGATGAAGAAGCTGTCATTAATGGTAAAATTACCGTAACCGTCACCCTCACAGGCCTTAGACCCGACAAAACCTTCACCGTTGACTATAGCACCGCAGACGTTACCGCCACAGCCGGACAAGATTATACAGCCACAAATGGCACGTTAACCTTTAATCCGGGAGAAAGTGTTAAAACCTTCACCATTGATATTACCAATGACAGAGTTTATGAAGGTAACGAAACCTTTAATGTAACATTGTCAAATCCCACCGGTGGCGCTGTTTTAGGGCAAAATGTCAGCACAATTACTCTCACAGAAACCCCACCGGTTTTAGCTTTTAGTCAGCCGACTTTTATCTTCAAAGAAGACGGGACTGGTACGACTCAAATCACAGTGACGCGCACAGGAAGTCCAGATAATACAGTCAGTGCCACCATTAGTTTAACCAATGGTCAAGCCGTTGCTCCCGACGATTACAACAATAGTTCCATAACTGTCTCCTTTGCCCCTGGGGAAACCAGTAAAGTTGTTAATATTCCTCTAGTTGATGACATCAGATTTGAAGAAGAGGAAGACCTAACTTTAACTTTAAGCAATCCCACAAACAGCGCGATTATAGGCACACAAGCAACGGCAAAATTAACGATTCAGGACAATGACATTAATCAAGGTGTTGTTCTTAATCAAGCAATTCCAGTTATCATTGACAACACAAAATTAAAGGTTAGTAATGTTGGTGCTTTAACAGGGAATTTTGGGCTGTCTTTTAATGGGGTTGATAATTATGTCGAAATTCCCCATAGTGCGGCTTTGAGTTTGAACACCTTTACCCTGGAAGCCTGGGTTAATCAAACTCAAATTAAAGGTGATTACCAACCGATTATTACGAAACAGAATAATGGCGGCTCTGAACGGAATTATGGTCTATTTATTGTACCGAATGGAAGTCGCCTTGATTTTGCTTTTCAAGATAGTAATGGTAATTGGGTAGGCTTTGAAACAAACCAAGGTTCACTCACTCTCAATCAATTAACTCATGTTGCTGCCACTTATGATGGTGCTAAACTGAGTTTATATATCAATGGACAATTAGATACCAGTGTTGATTGGGTTGGTACGCCATTGCAAAATAATTATCCGGTTAAGATTGGGCGAGAACTTAATGCCTGGAATCCTTTTGCTGGACAAATTGACGATGTTCGCATTTGGAATGTTGCCCGTACCCAAGCCCAAATCCAGGCTAATTACAATCAACAACTAGTTGGTAATGAAACAGGATTAGCAGGTTACTGGAACTTTAATGAACCGAGTGGCAGCACTGCATTAGATAAAACCATTAATGGCAATAATGGTAATATTATTGGTGCAACTCATGTTAACCAAACAGGTACACCGACTGAACAACTTGTCCCCGCCAATATTATCTACACCGTCACCGATTTACCTGATAAAGGCGTTTTAGGTTTGACTTCAGGAAGCGACAAAGCCCTGTCTTTTAATGGGGTTGATAATTATGTCGAAATTCCCCATAGTTCGGCTTTGAGTTTGAACACCTTTACCCTAGAAGCCTGGGTTAATCAAACTCAAATTAAAGGTGATTGGCAACCGATTATTACGAAAGAGGCAAATAACGGCTATGAAGTGAATTATGGTCTATATATTGAACCGAATGGAAGTCGCCTTGATTTTGCTTTTCAAGATAGTAATGGTAATTGGCGATACATTTATCCCAGTCAAGCCTCATTAACACTCAATCAATTAACTCATGTTGCTGCCACTTATGATGGTGCCAAACTGAGTTTATATATCAATGGACAGTTAGATACCAGTGTTGATTGGGTTGGTACGCCATTGCAAAATAATTATCCGGTTAAGATTGGGCGAGAACTTAATGCCTATACTCCCTTTGCTGGACAAATTGACGATGTTCGCATTTGGAATGTTGCCCGTACTCAAGCCCAAATCCAGGCAAATCTCAACAAAACCTTAACCGGCACGGAAACAGGACTAGCAGGTTACTGGAACTTCAACAACATCACAGGAAATACCGCCACCGATTTAACCACCAATGGCAACAACGGTACAATTTACGGAGCAACTATTACAGGTAATCCCATTCTCTCCACCGTCACCCCGTTAAAAGTTGGAGATACATTCACTCAAGCGGATATTGACAGTGGCAAGTTAATCTATCAACCCGGTGGTAGTAGTATTCAAGACTTCTTCCAATTCAATTTGACAGATGGTACAAACACCGTTACCAATCAAACTTTCTTCCTCAGTCATACCGACCAAACCACTAACGGTACAGCCGCAAACCAAACCCTCAACGGTACAGCCAGCAAAGACAAAATTAACGGTTTAAGTGGAGATGACATTCTCAATGGCGGTGCTGATCATGACCTCCTCCAAGGTGGTACAGGCAACGATACCCTCAATGGTGAAGCCGGTAACGATTTCCTCTATGGTGGTGTCGGTAACGATTTCCTGTATGGTGGAACGGGAGATGACAGTTATTTAATTGATAGCACCACTGAGACTATTACCGAAAATGCCAACGAAGGTACAGACACAGTTTACAGCACCCTAACCTTCTCCTTGGCTACCCTTCCCAACGTGGAAAACCTGATATTAACGGGAATAGATGCAATTAATGGGACTGGGAACGCAGCTAATAACGTCATTACTGGCAACAATGGTAATAACACCCTTGATGGTGGGGCAGGTACAGATACCCTAATTGGTGGTTTAGGGGATGATATCTACATTGTAGATAGTACCACGGACATCATTACGGAAAATGCCGACGGTGGTACAGATACCATTCAATCTAGTGTTACTTACACTATGGCTACCCTTCCCAACGTGGAAAACCTGACATTAACAGGAACAGCAGCAATTAACGGGACTGGGAACGCAGGTAATAACCTTATTACTGGTAACGATGTTAATAACAGCCTGAATGGTGCGGCTGGTAATGATACCCTTAATGGTGGCGCAGGTACAGATACGTTAATTGGTGGTTTAGGTGATGATATCTACATTGTAGATACTGCCACCGACACAATTACAGAACAGGCCAACGCTGGTACAGATACCATTCAATCCGGTGTCACCTTGACTATTGCTACCAACTTCGAAAACCTGACATTAACAGGAACAGCAGCAATTAACGGGACTGGGAACGCAGGTAATAACGTGATTACTGGGAATACTGGTAATAACAGCCTGGATGGTGCGGCTGGTAATGATACCCTGAATGGAGGGGATGGTACAGATACGTTAATTGGGGGAACTGGCAATGATGTTTATATTGTTGATAGTACCGCTGACACCATTACGGAACAGGCCAACGCAGGTACAGATACCATTCAATCTAGTGTCACCTTGACTATTGCTACCAACGTCGAAAACCTGACATTAACAGGAACAGCAGCAATTAACGGGACTGGGAACGCAGGTAATAACGTGATTACTGGGAATACTGGTAATAACACCCTTGATGGTGGTACGGGTACAGATAGGTTAATTGGTGGTAGTGGCAATGATATCTACATTGTAGATAGTACCACGGACATCATTACCGAAAATGCCAACGAGGGTACAGATACCATTCAATCTAGTGTTACTTACACTATTACGGCTGCTAACGTGGAAAACCTGACATTAACGGGAACAGCAGCAATTAACGGGACTAACGCTACTGGTAACGCAGGTAATAACGTCATCACTGGTAACGCTGGTAATAACAGCCTGGATGGTGCGGCTGGTAATGATACCCTGAATGGTGGGGATGGTATTGACACCTTGGTTGGTGGTATAGGCGATGATGTTTATATTGTTGATACTGCCACTGATGTGATTACGGAGAATGTAGGACAGGGTACAGATATAGTTCAATCCAGTAGTGTCAGCTATACTTTAGCGGACAACGTGGAAAACCTGACGTTAACGGGAACAGCCAATATCAACGGTACGGGAAATGGGATTAATAACACTATTACTGGGAATACTGGTAATAATACCCTTGATGGTGGTGCGGGTACAGATACGTTAATTGGTGGTAGTGGCGATGATATTTACATTGTAGATAGCACTACTGACACTATTACAGAACTGGCCAACGGTGGCACAGATACCATTCAATCTAGTATCACCTATACTATTGCGGCTGCTAACGTGGAAAACCTGACATTGACGGGAATAACAGCCATTAACGGGACTGGTAACGGTGGTAATAACGTGATTACTGGTAATGGTGGTAATAATACCCTTGATGGTGGTGCTGGTACAGATACGTTAATCGGTGGTAGTGGCGATGATATTTACATCGTAGATAGCACCACTGATACTATTACAGAACTGGCCAACGGTGGTACAGATACCATTCAATCTAGTGTTACTTACACTATTTTGGCTGCTAATGTGGAAAACCTGACCCTGACAGGAACAGCAGCAATTAACGGGACTGGTAACGGTGGTAATAACGTGATTACTGGTAATGGTGGTAATAATACCCTTGATGGTGGTGCGGGGACAGATACGTTAATCGGTGGTTTAGGTGATGATATCTACATTGTAGATAGCACCACTGATACTATTACAGAACTGGCTAACGCTGGTACAGATACCATTCAATCTAGTGTTACTTACACTATTTTGGCTGCTAACGTGGAAAACCTGACCCTGACAGGAACAGCAGCAATTAACGGGACTGGAAACACAGGTAATAACGTCATCATAGGTAACGGTGCTAATAACAGCCTGAATGGAGGTGCTGGGAATGATAGACTAACTGGAGGAGTTGGAAAAGATACCTTAACTGGAGGGTTAGGAACAGACCGTTTTGACTACCGCACTTTAAGCGATTCTGTTTTCAGTAACTTTGATGTGATTACTGACTTCAATGCTACTGCTGATTTATTCGTCGTTTCCACTACACCCACCAGATTCCCTAATGCGGGAACTGTGGCAACACTTGATACAGCAGGTATTACAGCTAAGTTAACTAATACTGTCTTTACAGCTAACTCTGCTGCTCAATTTACCTTTGGTACTGGTACTAATACTCGTAGCTTTGTCGCTATTAACGACGCTAACGCAGGATTTAATGCTACTACGGATGCAATTATTGAGGTGACAGGTTTCACAGGGACTTTAGGATTGAATAACTTTACTACAGCCTTAGTTTAGGAAATCCTGGTTTTAACCTAATTGGTAGTAATTTGAGTGTAAGTAGAGACGTTATATAAAACATATAAAACGTCTCTGCTGCTCTCAAAATTCCCAAGTAAACATTAATATCCGCTTAAACCGCTAAAAATCTTTGAATCACATCCTGACTAAGTTCCTGAGTTAAACCTGAAGCAACAATGCCGCCTTTTTGCATGGCATAATAGTAATCTGCCTGACGGACAAAATGCAAATGTTGTTCTACCAATAAAACAGAAATCCCTGTAGCTTCAATAATCTGACGGACTGCGGCCTCAATTTCCAAAATGATTGAGGGTTGGATACCTTCCGTTGGTTCGTCTAATACGAGTAGTTGTGGTCTTCCCATTAAAGCACGAGCGATCGCTAATTGTTGTTGTTGTCCACCACTTAAATCTCCACCCATACGAGAAAGCATAGTTTTTAAAACTGGAAATAGGCTAAAAATTTCTGGGGGAATTTCCGGTTTTTTGACTGGTTTTTGTCTAGCTTCTAATCCCAAAAGCAGATTTTCTTTAACTGTTAATCGCGGGATAATTTCCCTTCCTTGACTTACATAACCAATACCCATTTTCGCCCTTTCATAAGTCGGTTTGGCGTTAATTATCTCCCCTGCAAAATCAATAATTCCGCTGCTGGGGTTGAGTAGCCCCATAATTGTTTTGAGCATGGTTGTTTTTCCCACCCCATTGCGTCCAATTAAACATACCATTTGTCCTGGTAATACGGTCAAATCCACATTTCTGAGAATATGACTTTCACCATAATGAACATTAAGATTAGAAATTTTTAGCATTATAAAATCAACCTGATTAACTATTTTAATTTTCCCCAATTTTCCCCAATTTCACCCCACCCTCCCATAATGACAAGGGAACAGGTAACAGGTGACAGGTGACAGGGGACAGGTGACAGGTGCTACGCCACGGGGACAGGTGCTACGCCACGGGGACAGGTGCTACGCCACGGGGACAGGTGACAGGGAAGAGGGAAGAGGTTTTGGGCAACTTTACTTTTCGTTACTTATGTCGGTTTTTTTCCGTTCACCTACTTATTGCTGATTTACTTAATGGCAAAGGCATTTGTTTAAATGGCTTATTCCCATTCCCACCTCCGTTTTCTCAATCAATTGCTTTTAATAGCTCTTAAAAGGGTATTTTTTCATAAGAGGCATAACTTCCTTGTCTACCTTCCCTCCTTGTCTACCTTCCCTCCTTGTCTACCTTCCCTCCTTGTCTACCTTCCCTCCTTGTCTACCTTCCCTCCTTGTCTACCTTCCCTCCTTGTCTACCTTCCCTCCTTGTCTACCTTCCCTCCTTGTCTACCTTCCCTCCTTGTCTACCTTCCCTCCTTGTCTACCTTCCCTCCTTGTCTTCCCCGTCTTACCCCGACGACAATGTAAAAAACCTACCCTTGTGAGGGGGGGATGTAATTCTCTTCCTGTTTTCCCAAATATACTTCAATAACGCGGGGGTCATTTCTGACTTGCTCAAAATCACCTTCACACAATACCGAACCCTCATGTAATACCGTCACCTTCTTAGCGATTTGTCGCACAAATTCCATATCATGTTCAATGACTAAAATTGAGTGACTTGCCGCTAATGTTAATAACAAATTACCGATATTATAGGTTTCTTCATCTGTTAAACCAGCTACAGGTTCATCAACAAGTAATAAATCAGGAGATTGTGCTACTAACATTCCAATCTCCAAACGTTGCTTTTCTCCGTGGGATAATAAAGCCGCTGGAATATTTGCTTTTGCAGTTAAACCAATGGTTTCTAATAAGCCTTTGAGACTATTTCTTTCCGCAGAATTGAGCGAACGAAACAAAGTAGAAAAAACATTTTTCTGACGATTACTAGTGATTTCTAAATTCTCAAAAGGTGTTAAATTAAGATAGATGCGTGGGGTTTGAAATTTGCGACCAATTCCCAGCCGTGCAATTTGATGTTCAGCTAAAGAGCGTAAATTTTTACCTTTAAATAGGACTCTGCCTATGGTTGGTTGCACCTTACCTGTAATCACATCCAAAAAGGTAGTTTTCCCAGCCCCATTTGGACCTATTACTACCCGCAATTCACCAACATTCATACTAAAATTTAGGCGATTTATGGCCTTAAAACCGTCAAAACTAACGGTGACATTTTCAGTTTCCAATATTTTGGCGTTCATGTTTCACTTCCATATCTTCTTCTAAACTAGGATAGGTATCAGAAAATTTTAATTGCTGACGTTTCCGAAAGGGAATATTTTGTTTATATAACCATCCCATGATGCCGTCAGGAAGCAGAATGACGATAGTTAGTAATAGTATACCCTGAAAAAATAGCCATATTTCCGCGAATTGTTCACTTAAAAAAGTGCGGGCATAATTAACTAATAAAGTGCCAATAACTGCCCCGGTTAACGTGCCTCGTCCCCCCACAGCCACCCAAATCACCATTTCAATAGAAAAGCCAATATCCATGGATCTAGGGGATACAGAACCACTTTGAACGGTATAAAATGCCCCAGCTATACCAGCAATTGCTCCCGAAACTGCAAATACTAATACTTTAAAATCTGTGGGGTCATAGCCAGAATATCTTACCCGACTTTCATCATCACGAATAGCTATTAATAATCTGCCAAAACGTCCACTAGTTAACCAGCGACACAGCCCATAAATAGCCGCCAAAAATATCACCGTCAAGACATAGAAAACAAATTGAGTTTTGCTATCACTAACTATAGCACCACTGCCATTAACTCCCCAAGATAAAGGCGGAAAGGTGGTAAAATCTATCAATCCATTTGTGCCATTAAAAAATTGTTGTTGTCCATTAAAAAAATTGAAAAATACAATAATTGCAGCTTGAGTCAAAATCGAAAAATAAACCCCCTTAATGCGATTCCGAAATACTAAATATCCTAGTAATCCTGCTAACAAACCCGGAATCATCACCACAGCAGCCATAGACAGGGGAAAATCAGAAAAAGGCCGCCAAAATCCAGGAAGTTCCGTAACACCATAAAGTGCCATAAAATCCGGTAATTCCCCGGTGGGAACTTGCAATTTTAGGTACATAGCGATCGCATATCCACCCAAACCGAAGAAAATCCCATGTCCCAAACTCAATAAACCAGCATAACCCCAAATTAAATCAATTCCTAAAGCCACAATAGCCAGAGACAAAAATCGTCCCAATAAATTCAGACGAAAATCTGAAAGTAACACCGGCATAATCAAAATCAAAATCAAAGCGATCGCGCAAACGACTCCCACTTCAACTAATATTAAATTTCGCCCCTTTTTAATTTTCATCATTCCTGCTTTATCCATTTTCTCAAATCCGCGTTTATCTGCGTTTATCTGCGTTAAATTTCCGATAATTTAAACATCAACATGACGACCCTTTTGGGGAAAAATCCCTCCTGGCTTCCATTGTAAAAACACAATAATTAAAGCAAAAACCATCACCTTAGCCATACTTGTTGTCGCAAAAAAACTAAATAAATCAGCCAAAGGCTTAACCGGACTCAACAACAAGGCTAAAGTTCCCGAACCAATCAAATAATTAGTTGTCCCAATTCCCAAAGCGGCCAAAATCGTACCAGCTAAATTACCCACACCACCGACAACCACCACCATAAAGGTGTCAATAATGTAATTTTGTCCGGTATTTGGTCCAACAGAACCAAGTAAACTAATTGCACATCCAGCCACACCAGCTAACCCTGAACCCAGGGCGAAAGTAATTGCATCAACTTGTTGAGTGGGGATACCCAAACAGGCGCTCATGCTGCGATTTTGGGTGACAGCCCTAATTCTTAATCCCCAATGAGAACCTTGCAAAAATAGATAAATTCCCCCCACACAAATAATCGTCAAAGCAATAATAAATAACCGCGCATAGGGTAATTGTACACCGGCTAAAGATACACCAGCTTGTAACCAACTAGGGGCTGTAACATCTACATTTTGAGCGCCAAACCAAGGTAAAGTTACCCCTTGCTGATAAGTTTTACTTAACAAATTACAGATTGTAATTGTCAATCCTAGGGACAAAAATAGTAAAACTCCCACAAACCAATTACGAGTTTTCTGGAAATTATTCCGAGAATTTAAAATCCATAAACCCCCAAAAAACAGAAGAGAAAACAAAGCTATCCCGATGATCAATAATAAATTTACACTGCGGACAAACTGCTGAAAAATTAAACTTACTCCCCAGGTTGCTAACAGAGTTTCTAAAGGTCGTCCATAGAGATAACGAATTACGCTTTTTTCCAGAATTAATCCTACACCAGCGGTGAAAATAAAAGCGATAATCAAAGCCAAAAATATATAAACATCAAACCAAAACCCACCCAATTGCTTACAAACATTTTGCACCACAAAAGTTGTATAAGCACCAAACATCATTAGCTCACCATGAGCCATATTAATGACACCCATTAAGCCAAATATGATGGCTAATCCTAGCGCAGCAATTAATAAAACAGCGCCAATACTAACACCATTAAAGACAGCTTCCAAAAAACCTGTTAACATTTTCTCCCCGCAATTATCAATTTATTTCTAATAGTCAGTTGTCAGTTATTGGTTATTTTTTAGTTATTTTCACATCCCAAAATTGCTACTCAACAAAGTACAAATATGAATAGTAAAACTATTGTGGGGTGGGCATCTTGCCCGCCTATATGTACCTGATTGAGATGCAGTTGTATAACTAACCGCTGACAACTGACCACAAAATTAACCTTTCTTGTATTTACCACCTTTGGCGGGATCTGACCAATCACAAGCAAATCCCTTAGTCTCTTTCACAAATTGATTCCAGGGAACTGGTTCAACTGGTGCGGGGGTAGCATAAACAATGTCAAATAGGCCATCCTTTCTGACTTGACCAATGCGCACAATTTTTGATATGTGATGATTGGCATTAACTGTCACTTTTCCTTCAGGTGCATCTATAGTTTGACCATAGGCCGCAGCCCGGACTTTCGCCAAGTCAGTTGTAGTAGCTTTTTCTACCGCTTTTTTCCATAAATACACAGCAATATAAGCGGCTTCCATAGGATCATTTGTTACTCTATCTTCACCGTATTCTTTCTTAAAGGCTGCCACAAATTTCTTATTAGCAGGTGTGTCTACTGTTTGAAAATAATTCCAAGCAGCATAATGTCCTTTTAGATACTCCACACCAATGGCTTTAACTTCCTCTTCCGCAATACTCACAGACATGGAAGGATACTTTTCTGGTGTCAATCCCGCTCCTTTCAACTGTTTGAAGAAAGCAACATTACTATCACCATTAAGAGTATTGTAAATTACACCACCCTTTGGTAAAACTTGCTTAATTTTCGTGATAATAGCTGTTACTTCCGTATTACCCAAAGGTAAGTAATCTTCCCCAACAGTTTTCCCACCTAAAGCCTCTAATTGAGCTTTAATAATGTTATTAGCAGTGCGGGGGAAAACATAGTCAGAACCGACTAAAAAGAACTCTTTACCTTTATTCTTCAACAACCAATCAACAGAAGGTTCAATTTGTTGATTTGGGGCTGCACCAGTGTAAAAAATGTTTTTAGAACATTCTTGACCTTCATACTGCACAGGATACCACAGCATATGGTCTTTACTCTCGAAAACTGGCTTGACATTTTTGCGACTAGCGGAAGTCCAACAACCGAAAACTACAGCTACTTGATCCTGGTCAATCAATTTAGTAGCTTTTTCTCTAAAGGTATCCCAATTAGAAGCGCCGTCTTCCACAACTGCTTCAATTTGTTTACCTAAAACACCCCCAGCAGCGTTAATTTCCTTAATTGCTAGTTTTTCCGCGTCTACCACACTTTTCTCGCTAATGGCCATTGTACCACTGAGAGAATGTAAAATACCTACCTTGATGGTTTTACTATCCGTACTAGCTACGGTAGGTGTACTGGTAGATGCTGCGGGACTATTCGCAGTGTTGGGGGTATTATTAGCACAAGCTTTTAAGAAAATGCTACTACCAATACCCGCTGCACCGTAAAGCAGAAACTTACGTCGGTTAAATTGTCTACCCATATTTTTGATTAGTTATCTTTTTAAAGTGAGATATTAGTTCTATATTTAACTATTAAACTGTGATTTGCTATACAAAATTGTAATTTATTTTAATAAAAATCTACCTCAAGATAGATGAAAAATATAATTTCTTTCTCATCGGGATTGGTGTAATAACCACATACCTAGCCACCTCCCCACCAGCGATTAGCAGGTTAGGATATCCTCATATAATTATAAATATCTGTATAGATGCTAAGATTCATATTAAATGTGATTAAGTATACAGTGATATTGGTGAAATTAAAAACTTGATCATCAATCTCTATCTTAAAAAACCTCATGTTGCTATAGTTTTTAATAACTATCAATCATCAGCAGTTATGACAAAATACATCATGTGGGGAAGTTACTGTGAAGACGTATTAACCAAACGTGAACCCTATCGTCAAGATCATTTAGCAGGATTAGCAAAACAGAAGCAAGCGGGGATTTTGATTACTATTGGACCGACAAAAGATATAACTCAGGTTTTTGCTATTTATGAAGCCGAAGACGAAAACACCGTTCGTCAATTAGTGGAATCTGATCCCTATTGGCAAAACGGTATTTGGATAGAGTATGCTGTTAAAGAATGGATTCAAGCTTTTTAGTCAATTTTCGCAAAGATAATTAATTCATAATTGGTTGGTAACTATGAGTTAATTATCCCTTCAACGCTTTTCTAAAATTGCGACGATAGGATGGGTTAGCCAAAAACAAAGCAGGCCACAACAAAGCTAAACCTATGCGGTTGGGTAAAGTTTGGTTAAAATTAGTTCTGTTAAATCCGGTCCAAAATTTCCACACACCACCAACATAAATCACGATTAGTCCAAAAATAAGTAATTTGATCATTACCATCAACTCTCTTAATCTAGGAAAGGGGAAAGCCAAGTAGTTAAACGCAATTAATCAGGGTTGTCTAAAAATCACTATGGGTGGATTTGACTCAAAATAAAGCGCAGACGGTCATAATCATCCTTGAGTAATATACTCAGGTGTCGTCCGGCTTTAATCAACCATTCTCGCTCAGTTTTACGTAACTGATACACTCCACGTATAGCTGCTGCGACCAGAGAATCTACTGGCGCAGCATTAATCATCAGTAATGTTCGCAGGAAATCCAAATCTTCAGTAAACTGAATAATGGACTCTGGTTGACACCGATAAACAGCTTGGTGAATTTGTGGGGGACGAGGTGGCAAATATTGATACATATTGCCATGATGACTATTTATAGATTTTTCCTCAAATCCCACAATTGCGGCTCTAAATTCAGTTTTTAGCATAGCAAATATTTGGGGTTGTTCCTCACGCAAAGCTTCTAAGGATAACCCCAAAGCAACCGCCCGATGTACAGAATCAACAGGCATAGTTGTGGCATGATACACTATAGCATAAACTTGATTACCAGATTCTTCATCCACAGCACTCACCCAACTACCGAAAGGTGGCATTGGTGGGAAGCTCAAGTCTTCCGGTTCTAAACACTGGGCCAAAAATTCTGTAGTATTGGTTTCAATTACCTCTGCAAAATGGTGAGAGTGAGAATAGGGACTATTAAGTCTGGCTTCGCTATCACCCGTAGTAAAATGTGGTAAAGGTAGACGCATAAACAATTAAAAATTAAGAATTAAGAATTAAGAATTAAGAATTAAGAATTAAGAATTAAAAATGGACGACACGCAAGTGTCACAAAAAATTATCATCTTTTCTTTGTAGTCAGGACTTTAGCCCTGACTACGATCTCATGTATTATGCAAGTTGCGTGTCTAGAATTTAATATTTACTAATGACCACTGACTAACTTGCTATTTCCCCGTTTTCTGAATTGTAGTTTCCACAGGTTCTAATTCTGTGAGACGGAAAGTAATTATTTTATCCCAATTACCACCTTCAAACAATACAGCTATTTTACCATCACTAACTCGTTGTACAAGTCCTTCAGACCGATAATATGTATCTGCGGGATTTTTGACGCGAACAGTTGTTCCAGGCAGTATCATCATATTTACCCTTTTTAGTTTCCTATTCTTAGCTTAATGCCTTCAGGAGGGAGTTTGGTAATTAGTTATTTGGTCATTGGTCAATAACCTGTTAAGAGTTCCCTAATAATAGCTTATTCCTTTTGATTTGGCTTTTGTCAGATAATTTCATTCCTCAACTATAACACAGATGATTATGTTTGACTAGATCTGACTATATTTTTGTGATTTAAACTCAATACTTTTGACGTTGACGATAATTAGCTACGGATTCTACTATACCAATAGCAATAAAGTTAGTCAACATAGCCGATCGCCCATAACTCATCCATGGTAAAGGAATTCCTGCCACCGGTGCTAAACCAACGGTCATGCCAACATTAACAATAAGTTGAAACACAATCATGGATAAAACACCAATGGCTAAAAGCGAACCAAAGTTATCTTTAGCGGTTTGTGCTACATGAAGTAAGCGGAAACAAATCAAGCAAAAGATAGATAGTAAAATTAAGCACCCCACCAGTCCAAATTCTTCAGCAACGGCCGAAAAAATAAAATCTGTATGCTGTTCGGGAACGAAATTCAGTTGAGTCATAGGACCTTTAAATAAACCCCAGCCCCAAATTTCACCAGCGCCAATAGCAATACGAGATTGAATTAAGTGATAACCCGCACCCAGGGGATCATGTTCAGGGTTAATAAATACACTCAACCGATTTTTCTGATATTCTTTTAATATATGATTCCAGGCAAAGATACCTAATTCACCACCGAGCATATTTAGACACAATGAACCAATAGCAGCAATACCAAATCTCTTCCAGGGGAGACTAAACCAACCGACTATTCCCATGGCCACTGCCCATATTAAACCTAATATACTCAATGATATTTCTTTAGATAAAATTATGGGTGTAGATAATGGCCAAGATATACTAAATAGAATTGCAGCTATGACAGGGGAAATCATCAGTATCAACCAACCGGGGTTAGCATTTGCCCAATACAACATTCCTAGAAATATAGCCCCAAATACAAGAGATGTGGCTAAGTCTGGCTGTAAAAATACCAATGCCCAAGGTATAGCCGTAATTGCCAAGACCCGGAAAACACTTTCCAGTGTGGAGGCTGTAGACTTATGTAATAAAGCAGCTAAGGTGATAATTAATCCTATTTTGGCAAATTCTGAGGGTTGGACATTAAAACCAGCTATACTAATCCAACGCTGTGCGCCTTTGGCACTAGTACCGGCCAGCATGACGGCTATTAAACTAAAGTTGGTTAGCCCGTAAATGAACCAATGCCATTGTATGAGATTTTCGTAACGGCAACGAGCTAAAAATAAGGCGATAGTTGAGCCAATACCGGCTATTAACCAGTGCCACCACCAGTCAGTTACAGGTTGCTTGAGTTCTGTACTCAGAATCATTAGCCCACCAAACATACTAACGGCAACGGGTAGAAAAAACAATAGCCCGTCCATTTGTTGCCAAGGCTTGAGCCAATATTGCCAACGCATTTTCGGGAAAGAAGGTTTTGATAACATTGTGTGCGGCAGAGGACTTTAAAGGGGTAATGGGTAATGGGTAATTGGTAATTGGTAATTGGTAATGGGTAATTGGTAATGGGTAATTGGTAATTGGTAATTGGTAATGGGGAATTGGTAATTGGTAATTGGTAAGAAATTATTCCCAATCACCTCCTCCCCAAGTTTTATGTCAAAGCATTAACTGATACCTTACCTGCTACAGTAAGAGCGATCGCTGTTAAGGCTTTAGCTGCGGCTGTGTCAGGTTCACCAATAACTATTGGTACACCATTATCACCGCCTATTCTCGTAGAAATCTCTAATGGTACACATCCTAACAAGGGGACTCCTAATTCTGTGGCTGTTTTAGAGCCACCACCAGAACCAAAAATGTCATATTGTTTATCTGGTTGATCTGGGGGGATAAAATAGCTCATATTTTCCACAATTCCCAAAATTGGTACATTTAGCTGCTGGAACATTCGCAAACCCTTGCGGGAATCCAACAGGGACACCGTTTGTGGTGTAGTCACAATTACAACCCCTGCCATGGGTACAGCTTGGGTTAAAGTTAATTGAGCATCTCCTGTTCCCGGTGGCATATCCACGATGAGATAATCCAATTCTCCCCATTCTACTTGATAGAGAAATTGCCGAATTACACCATTGAGCATGGGACCACGCCAAATCACAGGCTGATCTTGATCAATTAAGAAGCCCATAGAAACTAGTTTAACACCATGATTAAATGCTGGTTCGAGAATGTCGCGGCCATCGCTGGAACGAACATTAATTTCAGCGTCACTCAAACCCAACATGGTGGGATCATTGGGTCCGTAAATATCCGCATCTAATAAACCGACTTTCGCCCCGGTTTGTGCTAAAGCAACTGCAATATTTACCGCAACTGTACTTTTGCCAACACCACCTTTACCGCTGGAAACAGCAATAATATTTTTCACTCCGGGAACGCCATTGCGGTCTGGTAAGCTTTTTTGCTGGGGTGTTTCTGCTGTGACTTCTATAATTACATCTGTGACACCGGGCAACTTTTTGACAGCTTTTTGACAATCTTCAACTATAAATTCCCTGAGAGGACAAGCAGGGGTAGTTAACACTAAAGTGAAACTAACCTGGCCACCATCAATTTTAACGTTGCGAATCATATTTAGTTCTACCAGACTTTTGCGAAGTTCTGGATCTTCTACTGGTCGCAACACTTCCAGGACTGAATGGGAATTTAGGACATCATACATACTGTGTTTACCGTTGTCGCTTCTATAAAGCTTAAAAAATTTTCATTGATAGATGAATCTTAACTTTATTGGGGTCATTAGTCATTGGTCAAGAATTTCCCAGACTCTAAAAATCAAAGCAGCCACCATGTAAAGATTTTTTCTGGGATAATCCAGGATTTTCTACAGATTCTATCAGCGCTCTAGCGACCCGATCTACATAAGGACGAGATAAAGACCAAATTAGGGGGGATAACCAACCACGCAAAGTCACAGAATAAGATAAGTAAGATCCGCAGATGGTTGATTCTACTTGGTATATTATTCTTTCTTCTATACCAGGAATTGCTAAAACCCGGATACTTAACGTCTGTTTGGGACTGACTCGTTCTACAAAAATCCGAATCGGAATTGGCCAAAACCTTGTCACTGCTTGAAAAATTAAGCCCGGTTTGGGGACTAATCCTAAGGGAACATTGGTACTTTTAAGTAGAGGATGCCAGGAAACATCTGTTAAATCTACGACTTTTTGCCAAAGTTCATCTACGGAGGCAGAACTGATTTCCCGATAGGTTCGCACTAAGGATGCACAAAAGCGCCGACGTTTACCGTGGATGAGTTTGGATAACCAATTTGGTATGATTTTGATCTGCTGCATATAACTGTGACAATGCTTAACATTGCTTTATATTTTGTCTGGTAACTATGACTGTTGAAAAAATTGTACTCAAACTCCTCTTTGTGGAAAAAACTATGAACAAAGTCTGTAAACAGAATCATAAGATTATTTGTATAACTAGGAAAATGATCCCTCAGATATGATATCTGTGGATGAGAATAACTTTCCGCGCTAAGGGAAATTTGCAGGCGTTTTGAACGGTTGTCTTTTCACCTATAATAAAAAGCTGTTCTGACAGATTAAGCCGGATTTTTGACCCTGACTGCTGACAAGTTTTGACAACAAAAATTTGTAATTGTTTAGAAATCGTAATTTTAGGTTCGGGAATTTATGTTAACCAACTCGCAAACCCCCACTATCACAAAAGAATCACCTAATTTTCTCCCTGGTGTCAATGCTCAGGCTAGAGTTAGTCAGTTTATGCAAAATGTTCAAGACCAAATTACCCAGGGTTTGGAAAAATTAGATGGTGTTGGTAAGTTTCAAGAAGATAGTTGGCAGCGTCCAGAAGGGGGTGGTGGGCGATCGCGTGTACTACGAGATGGTAGAATATTTGAACAAGCTGGGGTGAATTTTTCTGAAGTTTGGGGTTCTCATTTACCACCCTCGATTTTAGTCCAACGTCCAGAAGCAGAAGGACATGGCTTTTACGCAACTGGTACTTCTTTGGTGTTACACCCACGCAATCCTTATGTACCTACAGTCCATTTGAATTACCGCTATTTTGAAGCAGGTCCTGTGTGGTGGTTTGGTGGTGGTGCGGATTTAACACCTTATTACCCCTTTGCTGAAGATGCAGTTCACTTTCATGAAACTTTAAAACAAGCTTGTGATCAACATCATCCCGAATATTATCCTGTGTTTAAACGTTGGTGTGATGAGTATTTTTATCTTAAACATCGGGGAGAAACACGGGGAATTGGCGGTTTATTTTTAGATTATCAAGATGGTCAAGGTTCTATATATCGCGGTCCAGATCCTCATGGGGACGCTGCTATTTATAGCAATCAGGTAGGGGATTTACCATCACGCACTTGGGAAGATATATTTGCTTTGGTTCAAGACTGTGCTGGGGCATTTTTGCCAGCCTATACCCCGATTGTACAACGTCGGCATGAGATGGAATACGGCGATCGCCAACGGAATTTTCAATTATACCGTCGCGGTAGATATGTAGAATTTAATTTGGTTTATGACCGAGGAACAATTTTTGGACTCCAAACCAACGGTCGCACAGAATCAATTCTTATGTCTCTACCACCTTTAGTTCGTTGGGAATATGGCTATCAACCAGAACCAAATTCTCCCGAAGCTGAGTTGTATGAGACTTTCCTCAAACCTCAAGATTGGATCAACTGGAAACCAATTCAACAATAGGCAACTGATAAATGATTGATAATTGACAGTTATCAATTTCCGGTTATTGCCTAAAAAACCATGACACTAAAGGAGATTTATAGGTAAGTATCATCCCATATACATGAATTGATACTTACTAGATTGTGGTGGGTTTACCTGGGAATATAGCTTTCAGAGAACTTGAACTATTTAGCCCTAATTGGTTCATACTAGAAAATGGAAATGCGTCCCTCTTAAAAATTCTCTTTGTGAATAACGTCCGTACGGTATCTGATACAAAAAAAACATTCTATCACCTTCATACCAGGCCGATTAATACTATTTACCGCCGGGTAGTGGAAGAATTGATGGTAGAAATGCACCTACTGTCAGTCAATGTTGATTTTAGCTATGATGGGATTTATGCTTTGGGCGTTGTGACAACTTTTGACCGCTTCATGGCTGGCTACCAGCCAGAACAAGATCAAGAGTCAATTTTTCAAGCAATTTGTCACGCAGTGGAACAAGACCCCCACCGCTACCGACAAGATGCTTCTAGATTACAAGCTTTAGCAGCCAATGTACCAGTTCAGGATTTAATTGCCGGTTTGAGTCAAGCAACTCTCTTAAATCAAGATGCAGATTTACAAAGGCAACTAGAGGCAATTGCAGCCAATTCCAACTTTAAATACAGTCGCTTATTTGCTATTGGTTTATTTGCATTATTGGCAGAATCTGCTCCGGCATTTGTCAAAGATGATACACAACGAACTGAAGCACTAAAAACGATAGCCAAAGGGTTACATCTTTCAGAAGACAAACTGATCAAAGATTTAGAACTATACAGTTCTAACCTAGAAAAAATGGCGCAAGCACTCATCGTCATGGCAGATATATTGTCAGCAGATCGCAAAAAACGGGATCAACGACAACAACAAGCGGACACGACTACAGCACCATCTAGTATCAATGACTAAGTAATGGGTATCGGTGATAGGTGATAGGTGATAGGTGATAGGTGATAGGAAGTAATTACCAATCACCAATTACCAATTACACACCCAATAATTTGTAAATAATATTATTGATAATAGTAAGTGCAAAAGCACCTAAAATAGCACTCCAAATACCAAAACGCAAATAGAAACCATCTACCAACCAAGCAGCAATACTAAAACAAACAACAGCTATCATAAAAGTGAAGATACCAGATAATAAATCAAAACTGGCTAAACTGGGAATCACAAACAAAAGTTTGAGAATTGGCTTAACGAGTGCTGTAATAATACCTAAAACTGCTGCGGATAAAATTGCCTTTTCTGGAGTATCAATTTCCACTCCCAAAGGTAATTTACTAATAATAAACAAACTAATAGCGGTGACTAACCAAACAATTAACAGCGTCGTAATATCCATTACCATAACCCCTGAAATGTAAATGGTGATTGGTGATAAATTACCTGGTTAACTTGGTTTCTGGATATGAAAATCTTTGTAGCTTAACCAATTATTTACAAATTAACAGAAGTTTTTTCCAGAACTGGAATTTATTCTAAATATCTTTAGGTTTACTTTCCTTATCAATAAAAATCTCCCCATAAACTCGTAATTGAGGAAAATATGGAGAGATATAAACATACAAAATTTCAGGTGAAATGGTATTAATTTTGAGGAGAAGAATTATTTTTTCCCGGTTTTACAGGTGCTGGCGGTAAAGTATTATTGGGAATTGAAATACCAGGAGTTATTCCCTTTCCCGGAACAGGAAATAAATTTGGGTTATCGGGTGGTAAATAATTCAAGTTTCCCGGTGGGTTAATTCCTGGGTTAACAGGATTATTAGGTATTACCGGAACAGGAATAGTAGGGAAGCTAGGTGAATTTGTCAGTGGTTGAGATGATCCAGGAATAATTCCCAAAGATACCCGATTTCCTCCCACCTTCCTGAGCAAATCTAATGTTTGAATAACATCATTATAAGTTGCTGTACGTGACGCATTCAATACTAAAATCCCCTCTGGATTTGTTTGGATATATTGCTTTAAACGTGATTCCAATTCCTCCCGACTTACAGGTTCTTTTTCTATATATGTCATCCCCACAGCATCAATTGTCACGGGTAAAATGTTATTTTTAGTTTGGGAATTAGCAGCAGAACTTGTACCTGTACTAGCTTTGGGTAAATCAACATTAATCGCTTGTTGACGAGTAAATTGTAAAGCTGCTAATAAAAAGAATGTCAGAATACAAAAAACAACATCAATTAAGGGGATAATTTGAATCTGAACGTCTTCAGTGGGAGTGTCTAACTTAACTTTCATCTTCTTCTCCTGGTAAAGAGTTCAATTGGGAATTATCAATTGTACCCTCTGACTCAATTACAGAATTGTCGGGAAATGATTTTTCATTTGAGACTATCCCTAGAGTCATTCTGTTAGGATCAGGAGGATACTGACGGTAGAGTAATTCCATTTCATTTCCCGCTTTATTGAAAACCTTAACTTGGTTAACAACAAAACTTTGAAATAGGCGGTAGAATACCAAACTAGTAATTGCTACTATTAATCCTGCGGCTGTACTAATCAAAGATTCCCCAATCCCAGTGGTGACACCAGCAGCAGACTCTGTACCTAAATCACCAATACGAATTGAACTTAGGGAATGGATCAAACCCAGAACTGTACCTAACAATCCTAGCAGAGGCGAGAGAGCAATTACAGCTTCTAAAAGTTTTTCCCCCCGTCGCATTCCCGCTATTTCGTCTGCTGCGGTTGATTCTAGCGCCAATCTAAAGGTTTCTGGATCGTTTTTCTTTAGGCGTAAAGGTGCATATAAAAACCTACCAATGGGCTGATTTCTTGCTTTTTCAGCAATTGCTTCCGCTATTTCCCAATTTTCACCAGCAGCATCCAGAACACGATTAACTATTTTTGTTTCCTGGGTAAGAATCTGTAACCAGAACCAAAAACGTTCAAAAATCACACTTAGTGATAGCACTGATAAAACCAGCAAAGGCCACATAGAGGGACCGCCCTTCTTGAACAAGTCAAAAACTATAGAGGTCCCACTCTTATTCAACAAATCTGAAATATCCACTGTTTAAGTTTCCTCACTCCATCACTAGTAATCAAAGCATTTTCATTTTCAAGAGTAATGCAATACTCACAAAATTTTCTAATTAATTACCAAGGATTAACATCTTCTATACACAAGATGGCGGTTATTCCCACCGGGAGTTTAGAGGATTATTTGCCAAAATAAAAAAATCACTGGAGGTTAAGAGTATGAACTTCTCAATTCAATCCCTTTATACATGGTATCGGAATACATTACGCAATCCTAAATACCGTTGGTGGGTAATTATCGGTACGGTGGCCTATTTAATCAGCCCTTTGGATATTTCTCCAGATTTTATTCCTATTATTGGTCAAATTGATGATGTTTTACTTTTAACTTTATTCGTTACTGAAGTTTCGGGACTAGTAATTGATGGTTGGAAAGCTAAAAAAGGGACTGTAGAAAATAGTACCAGCAATACAGTTAATAATGCGCCTCCTACTGGGGAAACTGTGGATGTTGATTCTGTTTCTGTTAAGTAGTGTTGGAATGTAAACGGAATTTTAGATGCAAAAAAGCGATACCTTACCTTAGGTCAGCTTTGCTATTGCACTTCCTAATCTAAGAGTTATCAAACTGACTGGAGGTATGGTTAACAAAGTGGTTTAATCGTTTGTTTCTATAGGTCAGGATTTAGGAATGCTCTACCCTGGCCTATATAGGTTTTTTGTAATCTGTTAAAAATTCAAATCTCTACCGTCATGATCATCACAAAATAGATGGCGACACTATTCCTGGTAATATATATGAAAAGGTGATTTCTACTTTTATATGCGGCGTGACTCTATTTTTTATTATTTATTTCAAAAATACCCAACGCTACTGTTTGAGCTATTGGCAAATCCTCCGGTAAACGCGGCTAGTTATCGCTTTGATTCGGTAGCGGTAAAAGAACCAAAGTTTGAAATTGATGGGGTGTTTTTACCACCAGAAACGGAAACACCAGGAGTTGTTTATTTCTGTGAAGTACAATTTCAAAGAGATGAGCGACTGTATGAACGTTTATTTGGGGAGTTGTTTCTCTATTTTTACAGAAATAGGGAGCGTTTTCAAGATTGGCAAGCGGTGTTAATTTATCCAACTCGGAGTACAGAACAAGGGGATATTCACCCCTATCGCGCACTTTTGAGTTCAGAACAGGTACATCGAGTATATTTGAATGAGTTGGGAGAATTTGAACAATTACCCCTTGATGTGAGTTTGTTGGTGTTAACAACCCTAAACCAAGACAAAGCACCAGCAGCAGCGCGATATTTAGTCAACCGTTGTCAACAGGAGTTACAAGCACCAGCGGATAGTCGTGCCATATTAGAAATAATTACCACGATCATGTCTTATCGGTTTACTCGTTTAAGTCGTTTGGAGATAGAAGCAATGTTAGGTATAACTTTTGAGCAAACTCGCTTATATCAAGAACTAAGAGAAGAAGCGACAGAAATAGGTATGCAACAAGGTATACAACAAGGTATACAACAAGGTATACAACAAGGTATACAACAAGGTATACAACAAGGTATACAGGAGGGAGAAGTAAATCTGATCCTGCGGTTGTTATCTAAAAAATTTGGGGAAGTGCCTAGTCAGCTAAAAATGCAGATTGAGAAGTTATCTCTGGAACAATTGGAAGATTTAACGGAGGTGTTGTTAGATTTTGCGAGTTTAGATGATTTGGTTAGTTGGTTGCAAAATTTAGAGGTTTCTGAGAAATAGAAGCGAAGTTTTGATCTATATCCATTCCAAAATTCAGCAAGTAATACCTCGGAGTCATTGCTTTTATCCTTTATACGTTTCAATGAATTTTATGAGAATTTATCCGGCGATCGCATTTCAAGAACATAGGAATGTACCCCCCATTAATGTTGGGGGTATCAATGCTTTATTTACCCAATGATTCAAGTCGTAATAGCCATGAATTAAAGTGAGGACATTTATTCCGAATTATTTCCAGTCCAATTGATTCAGCCAATAATGGACCATAAGTAGATTTTGCTCTTTCATAATCAGGAAATTGGGCAATAATACGTTTACTGGGGGCTGTTTCCTTGCTATCATTAATCAACTCAGGAGTTTCATGTTTATCGGCCGCAGCTTTGAGAATTGCAACCCGATCTGAGCAATGATCATAAAAGGACTCAAAACAAGTAGGATCAGAAAAAAGGTAAGCTTCATATTCATGCAGTTGAATGTACGGTATAAATCGAGGATCATCAATATCATTAGCAAAGCTTTTCTCTAAAAACTCAACTCGTTTTATGGGATTTTGGCGCATAATTTCAGATTCCTTTAATCCCGGAAAATTATAATGAATTGCATACAAATCAATCATGGTGGTAAAGAAAACATCTGTATTTTTATCCTCCGCAAGCGATCGCAAAATATCATCCTTCATTGGCTGATAATCACCATAACCACTACCACCACGATTAGTTTTACCCTTTTTTCTTCCATGAGCAATGAGTCTAGGGTGGTGCATAAATACTTGATGTTGCGCCAGGTGTGGTTGCAGGATAATAGAAGCAAATGTTTGTTCAGTTTGTCCTTCTGCAAATAAATAGAGTCTTACCATTAGTGTGGACCTCCACCAATGATATTTTTTTCCCAAATTTCTCCTAAACTATATTCTTCTAACCATGCTTCTAATTCTTCAGGATTTAACCGCCTAAATTGCGATTCCTTACCCACTCTATCTACTGTAATTACATCTTCAGCATTAAAGTTATCTAAAAAAGAAGTAGATTGGGTGCTAATCAAAATTTGTGTATGATAGGAAGCTTTACCAAACATCGCAGCTACAACATTGAGCGCGTAGGGATGAAGACCAAGTTCCGGTTCATCAACAATAATGAGTTCTGGAAGTTCATTTTCTGGCTGCAAAAGCAACGTAGTCAAGCAGATAGCACGCAAAGTACCGTCTGAAAATTGGTGTGGTCCAAATACTTGATCTGATCCTTTTTCTCGCCAGTTGAGAATAACATTATTCCCCCTAGGTTCAAGGACAAAATCATCAAAAAATGGGGCAATTAGACGGATAGTTTTAATAATACGCTGATAGGCTGTACTATGATCTTCGCGGAATCTCAGAAGTAATGCAGCTAAATTTCCCGCATCAGACACCAGGTAGCGGTTATCATCAATGTAACAGGATTGACGAACTCGCGCGGTAGATGAAGTATCGTGAAAGTGGTAAACACGACAGAGATTGAGCAAATGTTTGATAGTATTGGCAATTGTTGGTGTACCTGCTTGTGCTGCTTTGTTGATTTTTGTTTCTTGATGTCCCGCACCGAAGGAGTAAGTAGTTAAAGGTTGAGGTAGGTGTGAGCCGTTTCGCGTCCCTGTTTCTTCAGCAAAGATTAAAGTATCACCTGCTGCATGAAGTAGACAAATGGTATAGATAATATCCACACTCCCATTGTCAATCTTAAACTTTAGTTTTGCCTCGATTTGCGGTGTTACCTTTGGTCCAAAGTGTAAGAGAGATTGAGCGTAACCGGATATACCGATATATTGTTGAAGTCGTCCGGCCATCATCTCATTTAGCATCTTGAAAAAGGAGATCAGATTGCTCTTACCTGCTCCATTAGCTCCAATCAATATATTTAAGGGACGCAATTCAATATCCATTGTCTTAATAGACTTGAACCCCTTAATAATTACTCGTTGTAGCATAGTTGATAATTAGTATTTATACCAAGAATAGCAAACGTTTAAACATCTTTCACAAACTCCGTTAAGAACCTAAAGGCCTTCAAAATATAATTAGCGCAATCTTGAGGAGAACTATTATAAAATGATGGCCAGGCACTAGCTTTATCTTCATCATAATTATCTTGACGATGGGGATGATTTTCTAACCAAGCTAACCGCACTGCGTGACCGATTAACACATCTAAAACGATATATTCTTCAATTTGCAAGTTTGGGTTATTAGCGACAATTGTAGCCAATTCCATCAGGGCTTCTACATTGACTTGACGATATTCAGGGGCTTCAATTTTATTCAGTAAATGTTCAACCAATAAAGCAAAATTTCTTTCTCCGGCGGTCATTTCTGAAAGCATAATTTCACTTTCTAAACGATTCCGGCGTTCTAATTTATCACCAATGACTACACCTTTGCAATGCTGCATTAATAGCCAAACTTGTTTAAAAAAGTCCTTGGGTACACGATTTAATGCTCCTTCTGCTTGACGAAATCTGCGCCAACCATGGGGAGGAACTTCTATTTCTTGACTGACTACAGGTAACACAACCCAAGCGATATCACTTTCTTTTTGTTTGACGTGCAATGATTCCTGTTGACGCAATAAATTACTTACACCACTATATCCAGTTAACACTTGACGCAGACGCATTTTCACTTCAAAAGGTGATAACTCCATTAATTTCTCATAAGCTTCATCTTGGGTGAGATTAAATTCTCTAGCTATGTCGCTAGTAATTAAAAGAATCAGATAACCGACTCTTAATGTGATAAAACCGCGAAATAATTTTGGTTCAGATTTGATTAAAACACCAAGATAAATGAGAATTTCTTGTGTTAAAACCCGGTCGCGGATATCTTCACGACAGAAGTTATTGATTTTCTCAGCAATTTCATTTGCAGACATGGGAACAACCATTAAAGAAGCCTGACTATAAGCCCTCCCGACTGCAATTTGCTTTCCTTGCACCAAAATACTTGTTACCGCGTCTGATAAGCCAATATCAAGCATTTGACGTAAACCCGCAGCCCGTCGTACCACCGCCCAAATCCCTAAATCGCCGGCTTTGTTGTAAACTTCATCCAGTAAATCAGCTACAGTGACTTTATGATTTGGACCTGCATAACCTGTATTAAATTCTAAACCCCGTAAGCGACTTAATGTTTGCAGTAATTCAATCTGCTCATAGATATTTTCCGATGAACGCAAATATTGTAATAATAAATTTAAGTTGGTTTCGCATTCCATTTGAAATTCTTGAGTATGTCCCAAAGACCAACTTTTTTCTAAATGGGAAGTCAGATAATTACAACGAATTTTTTGATTAATTACTGATGATTGAGATAATGTTATGTCTGACAAAAAATCAATTTTTTGAATTGCGGCTGTCAGCATTAATTGATTTAATTTTCCTAATTTTACCTGCACTCCATGGCAAATACCATCTTTGAGTTCTTGCATTAATTCTAATAATGCTTCTGCACCAGTTTCTAGCATTGTCCGAGTAATCATTAAGGTCAAAGTCGGACGACCTAAATCACTCCAATATTTTTGAATATAAGCTAATTCTCCTCTAATTTGATCTACTAAAAAGTGATAATCAAGAGTTAGATAAAACTGCTGAGAATCTAAAAATGATGGTAAAAATACTACTGTTTGATCTTGAATTTTAAAAAATCTTGATGTCGTTAAACTTCTCAGTCTTCGCAGGGGACGACCTGTTAAACCTAATTGATCATTTCTACCAATTTGGGTATAAATTTGCGAAAGTTCTTCAGATTTTCTGACTTGAATTGGTGCTAATTGCTTAGGTGTTTGGGTTTCAATTCCATATATTTTTAACTGATTTTGTAATTCTTCATCTTCGGCTATTAAAGCAATTTGTACTAAGGCACTTCTGCTTTTTCCTACGCTTAAATGTCTACCTAAAGGATCAATATCTCCTAAGGAAATTAAACCCTCGCTTAACATTTCTCCCAGATAATATAAACTTTGCGCCCAAACTAGGGGAATATTTTCGTTAGGTAATCTTAACTGAGTTTGGGGATTTAATTTTTCAGATTCTATATTTTCTTCAGGAACATAATATAGTTCTGGTAATAGCTGTAATCCATTTTGTTCTACCAACAATGATTTTAAAAGTTGTTGATATTTCTCAACTTGTGCTTTTTCACCGCGAAATAATCCATCAAGAACTAAATAAGTGAAAAATAATGGCCATTCACATTCAATATGCTCAAATTCTTTCAGTTCGCTAGGTTCATAATGCAAACGTTCGGTATCTTCTAAAACTGTTTGATGTCCATCTCTTAAAAAGCGTTTACAGCCATATTTTCCGGCTAATTTACTCACAATTTCTTTAAAGGTTCGCTCTCGTAATTTATCATCTTTGACAGCAAAAGCGGGATAACTAATAATGCTTAATAACGCTGCATCAATTTCTTTAGAACCTGATTCTCTGGGTAATAATGATTCTAAGGTGATTCTTGCTCTGGCAATTTCATCTGGTAAAACGTGAATTACTGAGGCTTGACTACCATAAACACCAAATAAATTGAGTCCATTTACTGCTTCTAAAGCTGCTTTAGCCATTCCTAAAGAACTGGCGTTTAATTCTGCATTACCATGATTAATTTTATTACCCCGTTCCCAAATTCCAAAATCTGGTGTCCGGTAAGCTCTGCCAATATAATAAACTAGATTTTGAACAAAGTTAACTTCATCTAATGTAAAAATAATTGATAAGCCACTGGCGGTCATTTCTGCTAACATTAACAAGAAGATAGATGTAGCGTCAAGTTGTAAATGTCCCCATTCATCATCACCAACCACAATATCACCTGTGGACGTATTGTATTTGGCGTGAAGTCCATCTAATAAAGATTGTGTATATTTAAATTTCTCTACTTTATGAGCTTGTCGCATCATAGCAAATAACAGGCCACGCATTAATTTGACAACACTATGTTCTAGTTCATAAGTGCGACCACCGTCACTATCTAATTTGCGATATGCTAAAGCTAAACCCCAAACTGCTAATATACTATACACATTATCTCGCACCCAGGCATCTGTATAATCACCATGAGCAGTCACAGCGGTACTTGCGGGTAATAAACCAGTAATGGGATTTTGACGCGCTAAAATAATTGTTTTGATTTCCTGATAATAAGAATCTAAGCGGGTTGTGAATGTGGTAGATATGTTCATTATGCTGATGATAAACTGCTGAAAAATTTAACTCTGTTGGTGTCGGGTGAATAAATAAGAACTTTTTACAATTTCTCCTGTGGGTGTATGCAAAAACCTGGGGAAGTTTTTACAGACAAGACACATTATAATCATAATATGCGACGTGACTCTATTTTCTATTAATTATTACCAAGATTATTTATTCTATTCTCGCTTGACTCCCTTAATTCGTGTTGAGATAGAACCAAGGTTAGATTTAAGTTTTCAGAATACTCGCTTGTATAAAGTGCTAAGAGAATAAGTTACTGAAATAGATATATTTTTATTGATTGTATCCCAGTTACCATGATCTGAGTCAGTGACAACAGAGTAAATATTCTGAAAATATCTTTTCTCCTGTTTGCTATTGAGTGAAGGCGAACTTTATCTTAAAATGATGAGTAGACATTTAGTGAAGTGGTTTATTCAAATTGCCTCTTCCTATCGAAAATGAACCAAAAGTAGTTAAAAGTAACATGAATCACCTGTGAGTAGTTCCTAAAAAAGCTAACAGCTTGATGTTGGATACTCAAAACAAGGTAGATTAAGCATTTTGAGTATCTTATGAGTATGATCAAAAGTATGAAAACTGAAAATATTGATTTTCCGGTACTACACTCGGAGTTATTCTTGCGTCACCGTCTACAAGTAGTAGAGGAATTGTGGGAAACAGTTCTCCGGCAAGAATGCGGTCAAGAAATGGTAGATTTATTACGTCAACTGCGGAATCTGTGTTCCCCGGAAGGACAAGCCACACATCACCAAGCCGCCTCAGCCGTAGAATTAATTGAACAGTTGAATATCAATGAGGCTATTCGTGCCGCCCGTGCTTTCGCGCTCTATTTTCAGCTAATTAATATTATTGAGCAGGAATACGAGCAAAAGCAGCAATTAACCCGCTATGCAATTCAACCTGATCAAAAACTTTTTCCCAGTATCATTTATGCTACCAACCAACGGGAGGAAGATGTACTGATTACCAAAGAAGTAGGTAGCGACTTAATGACACCGGAAACCCAGCAAAAAGGCAGTTTTGCGGCTTTATTTCCGCTATTATTTCAATTGAATGTTCCCCCACAACAAATTCAACGTCTGATTTCTCAACTGGATATCCGCTTGGTTTTCACCGCACACCCCACGGAAATTGTCCGTCATACTATCCGAGATAAACAGCGTCAGGTGGTACATCTTTTACAAAAAATGGATGATAGTATCACTCGTGCTGGTAGTTATCCTTGGGAAACAGTAGAAATCAAAGAGAGGTTACTGGAAGAAATTCGTCTCTGGTGGCGTACGGATGAATTGCATCAATTCAAACCGACGGTTTTAGATGAAGTAGATTATGCCCTTCACTACTTTCAAGAGGTGTTATTTGATGGGATTACACAATTATATAAACGCTTTAAATACTCCCTAGAGGAAACTTTTCCCTGGTTACAACCACCGGGGACAAATTTTTGCTCCTTTGGTTCTTGGGTAGGTTCAGACCGAGATGGTAATCCCTCCGTGACACCAGAAGTAACATGGAAAACCGCCTGTTATCAACGGAAAATGGTTTTAGAGCGGTATATTAAATCTGTGAAAGAGTTAGTGACATTACTGAGCGTTTCTATGCAGTGGAGTGATGTATTGCCAGATTTACTGGAATCTCTGGAGTTAGATCAATCACAGCTAAGTAGCGTTTATGACTCTTTAGCTTTAAGGTTTCGTCAAGAGCCTTATCGCCTGAAGTTATCTTATATACTTAAAAGACTAGAAAATACACGAGATCGGAATTTAGCCTTATATAATCGAGAAACGCCGCAAAATGAAGATGCACATAAATACCGGTCTGGTACAGAATTTTTAGCGGAATTGTTATTAATTCAACGCAACTTGCGGGAAACAGGTTTAAGTTGTGCGGAGTTAGAAAATCTGATTTGTCAAGTAGAAATATTTGACTTTAATTTGACGCAATTAGATATTCGTCAAGAATCCTCTCGTCATGCTGATGCAATTAATGAAATTCTGGAATATTTGCAGCTTTTACCGCAATCTTACCATGAATTATCGGAAGAACAAAGAATAGCTTGGTTAACCGCAGAATTGCAAACTCGTAGACCATTGATTCCCGCTGAATTACCATTTTCGGAAAAAACCAATGATGTTATTCAAACCTTCCGCATTTTGCGATCGCTGCAACAAGAATTTGGTATCAATATCTGTCAAACTTATATTATTAGTATGTGCCGTGAAGTTAGCGACGTACTAGAAGTTTTACTATTAGCCAAAGAATCAACCTTATTTGACCCTGTACTTGCGGTGGGGACAATTCGCGTTGTGCCTTTATTTGAAACCGTAGAAGATTTACAACGCTCCAGAAGCGTAATGCAACAACTGTTTGAACTGCCCTTGTATCGTGCTATGCTGGCTGGAGGCTACGCTGCAATTAACAATACAGAGGCACAAGCACATCCATCTATTGCTACACTGAGTCCTAACTTACAAGAGGTAATGCTAGGGTATTCTGATAGTAACAAAGACTCTGGTTTTTTAAGTAGTAACTGGGAAATTCATAAAGCCCAAAAATCACTCCAGAAAATTGCTGAAAGTTATGGTGTAAATCTGCGGATTTTCCACGGACGCGGGGGGTCTGTGGGTCGCGGTGGCGGTCCTGCTTATGAAGCAATTTTAGCCCAACCAGGTAACAGTATTAGCGGCCGGATCAAAATCACCGAACAAGGGGAAGTATTAGCTTCCAAATACTCCTTATTAGATTTAGCCTTATATCACTTAGAGACTATCACCACAGCAGTAATTCAAGCGAGTTTATTGGGGACAGGGTTTGATGATATTGAACCTTGGAATGAGATCATGGAAGAATTAGCTCATGCCTCCCGTCAGCACTATCGTAACCTAATTTATGAGCAACCTGATTTTATTGACTTCTTTCACCAGGTTACACCCATAGAAGAAATCAGCCAATTACAAATTAGTTCTCGTCCGGCCCGTCGTCCATCTGGTAAAAAAGATTTAAGCAGTTTACGAGCTATCCCATGGGTATTTAGTTGGACACAAACCCGCTTCTTATTACCTTCTTGGTATGGAATTGGTACAGCTTTACAAAAATTTCTGGACGAAGAACCAGAACAACATTTAAAATTACTGCGCTATTTTTACCTAAAGTGGCCATTCTTTAAAATGGTGATTTCTAAAGCAGAAATGACCTTAGCAAAGGTGGACATGGAAATGGCACGTCATTATGTCAACGAATTATCTAACCCTGAAGACAAAACTAGATTTGAGAATGTTTTTGAACAAATTTCTAGGGAATTTTTCCTCACTAGAGATTTAGTTTTAAAAATCACTGGACACCAAAAACTATTAGATGGTGATCCAATTTTACAACGTTCTGTACAATTAAGAAACGGAACAATTGTGCCTTTAGGATTTATCCAAGTTTCTCTCTTAAAACGCTTGCGTCAGTCTAAAAATGCGCCCACAACCGGCGTAATTCACTCCCGTTACAGTAAAGGAGAATTACTCAGAGGTGCATTATTAACCATTAACGGTATTGCAGCAGGAATGAGAAATACTGGTTGATAAAAGACCATAAGGAAGAGACATTCTATTTCTTCCTTTGCGCGAAACAAAAATATCATCAAAAACCCATTGTTTCCCCTATTTTCGCACATTCTATCTTGTGATTTTCACATTGTATCTGGAGGGGAAATCTACTACTTCACCATTAACAACCATTGCTCTATATAGCAACGCACATACATCTGCCCTGGTGGCAATTTTTTTAGTATTCAGCAATTTTATATTTGGATAGTTGACAATTACACCATTTTGTGTTAGACTAGCGAGAAAATTACGATGTTCGCTCTTAATAGTAGAAGCATCGCTGTAAACTGAAAGGATATTTTCTGTAGAACCAGTAAATTGATAATTCAGTCCTTTGGCTAAGGTGATGAAAATATCTAAGCGAGTCAGCTTTTGAGCAGGGTTGAATTTTTTACTATTCAATGTGTTGAAAAAGCCCATTTCATAACTCTCTCGAATCGCATTATAAGCCCAATGTCGCGGTGGAATATCTTTAAAAGCTACCGCTTTACGAATTTTACTTTTCGTGAACACTTTTTGCAGCAGGACGGCCAATTCCCCACGAGTTACCGCTGCGTTAGGACGAAAAGAACCATCGGGAAAGCCACCAATTATTTCCATTGCGGCTAATTCGCTAATATATTCTTTAGCCCAATAGTCTTTGGAAATATCAGAAAATGAAACTTTAATATTTTTTGCTACACCTATTTGCCGATATTTACTTAATAGTTGTCCCAGTTCAAAACTGGAATTTTCCTGAATTGGAATCAACTGTGTTATCCTCCCTGGAGGGACTGTTAAGGCTTGTGCTAAGTTGGAATCAAAGATGTTGATAGATTTACCAACGACATCACTCAGGGATATGGGATAAGCAGCAGTTCTGGGAATTTGAGAAAAACCTGCTGCTTGGTATTGACTAATACTGACATTTTCCGAACTACTCAGGAAAGTAACTTTTTGGTTATTAACTTGGGTGAAGTAGTCGTATTTGATACTATCATCATCAACAATGCTATCATTGTTAACATCAGCACCATAAAAGCTGCGAACTACTTGTTCTACTATGGGATTAGCTGATAAAATTATGTTAACCGCAGTATTTTCCGGTAAAATCGCAAATTCACTGTAGCCAATCAGGCGGTTTGTGGTATCATATAAACGAACAACTATAAGATCCTCTGATTTAAACCCCTTGACAAAATTAGCCTTTTGCTTCATCCTATATCTATAATCGCCTAAAAATCTCTCTTGGCGGTATTTGTTTCCATATTTACTTTTGATGGAAATACGGGCTGTTACCTCTGAGATTGTACCACCTGGTTGCCAGATATAAAGCGTGAATGCTGGTTTTTTCTCTGGAAAAGAACTAGTAGCAATAGTAACTCCGACTGCTTCACTGTCATATTTATCTGCTTTATCTGCTTTATCTGCTTTATCTGCTTTATCTGCTAAAACTTGCTTTTCTGAGAACTGACTGAGATTTGATGTATCTAAAGAAGACAGTTTTGATAATGCTAATGCAGAAGATATTGAGGATATTGCGACAATAGAAACAGTTGTAACAACTAATTTACTCCAATAAGTTAATTTAATGGGGTTCATGGTATTTTAGCTCACACCTGGCAAGTAAACTAATGATAATTGGTAATTAATTACAAGTAAACACTGTTAAGTTTAAGGCACAAGCATTAAATTGTCTAGGTTGGTTTGAGGAACAAAACTCAATATCAACATCTTCACGACCTGGTTGGGTTTCGCTGTTGCTTTACCCAGCCTACAATTATCCAATGATAATTGACAATTGATCATCATAAATAATAAATTAAACCAGAAATTTACACTGAAATTTTGACAAATGACAATTACAACCCAGCATTTACAGACATTAGAAAAACAAGTTTGGACTTGGCGCAGTTATAAAGTTCAATATACAGTTATGGGTACAGGCCAACCATTGGTACTTATTCATGGGTTTGGTGCTTCCATTGGTCATTGGCGGAAAAATATCCCGGTTCTAGCTGCGGCTGGTTATCAGGTGTTTGCTTTAGATTTGTTGGGGTTTGGGGGTTCTGATAAAGCCAAGGTGGATTATACCATGGAACTGTGGGCGGAATTATTAAAAGATTTTCACAATACACATATCCAAACACCAGCTATATTTATCGGTAATTCTATTGGCGCACTTTTAAGTTTAATTATTTTAACAGAATACCCCGAAATTGCGGTTGGTGGGGTGTTAATTAACTCCGCTGGTGGTTTGAGTCACCGTCCCCAGGAATTAAACCCACTGCTACGGGTTTTTATGGGGACTTTTAACAAGTTAGTGGCTAACCCAGTGACGGGTAAATTTGTTTTTAACCGTATTCGCCAAAAATCACAAATTAGACGGACATTATATCAAGTGTACCGCGATCGCAATGCCGTAACTGATGAACTTGTAGATTTACTCTATATACCATCCTGTGACCCAGGAGCGCAGGATGTTTTTGCTGCGATTCTGACCGCACCCCCTGGACCTAGTCCTAGTTCGTTATTACCTAAGTTAGAATGGCCTTTATTAGTAATTTGGGGTGAGGAAGATCCTTGGACACCAATTACAGGGGCGGATGTTTATAGACTAGCACAAAAAGATGGTAAAGATGTGAAAATTGTCCCTGTTCCTGGTGCGGGCCATTGTCCCCATGATGAAGTTCCCGATGTTGTTAATGGTGAAATTATTAGTTGGTTAGGACAGGTAATTGGTAATGGGTAAAAGGAACTCAAAATCAAATTCTACCATAAACCAGATAAAGATAGTATTATTAAGGATTGTTTCATTGTGTAACTTTCCCTAGCCTGTCAATATGTCAGAAAATTTAGCCGCTTGTTTAAATGATGTGCTTCCATCCCCTAATCATAGCCAAAATACTATCCGCATTCGGGGTGCTAGACAGCATAATCTGAAAAATATTGATTTGGAATTACCCCGTGATCGTTTGATTGTTTTTACCGGGGTTTCTGGTTCGGGTAAATCCTCCTTGGCCTTTGATACCATCTTTGCGGAGGGTCAACGTCGTTATGTGGAATCCCTAAGCGCCTATGCTCGCCAATTTTTGGGACAATTGGATAAACCTGATGTAGAAGCAATTGAGGGTTTAAGTCCCGCAATTTCCATTGACCAAAAATCAACTTCCCATAATCCCCGTTCCACAGTGGGAACAGTAACGGAAATTTATGATTATTTGCGATTGTTATATGGTCGAGCGGGTGAACCTCATTGTCCCCTTTGTGATCACTCTATCGCGCCTCAAACCATAGACCAGATGTGCGATCGCATTATGGAACTTCCCGACCGCACCCGCTTCCAAATTTTAGCCCCTGTAGTCCGCGGAAAAAAAGGAACTCACCGCAAATTAATTTCTGGTTTAGCTTCCCAAGGTTTCGCTCGTTTGCGGGTAAATGGGGAGGTCCGAGAGCTATCTGATTTGATTGAGTTAGATAAAAATAGCACACATACTATAGAACTGGTTATTGACAGATTAGTTAAAAAAGATGGTATTCAAGAGCGTTTGGTAGATTCTCTAGCAACTTGTCTTAAGCAATCTCACGGTATTGCCATAATTGAGGTATTAGATGATACATTAGATAAGATAGCGCTGGAGCGACCTGATAGTAAGTATATATCAACTGAAGGAAAAAATCAAGGTATTTCTGAAGAAGAATTACCCAAAGAAATGGTATTTTCAGAAAACTTTGCTTGTCCCGAACATGGTGCGGTAATGGAAGAATTATCCCCACGGTTGTTTTCTTTTAATTCACCTTATGGCGCTTGTCCCCATTGTCATGGGATCGGGACTTTAAGAAGATTTTCCCCGGAGTTGGTTGTACCTGATGAAAATTCGCCTATGTATGCAGCGATCGCTCCTTGGTCAGAAAAGGAAAATTCCTATTATTTAGAGTTATTGTATGCTGTGGGGTTAAATTATGGGTTTGAGTTACAAACTCAATGGGGGAAATTGACAGCGCAACAGCAAAAAATTGTCTTGTATGGAGAAGAAGAACCGAAAAATCCAACCGAGAAAAAGCAAATTTTTAAAGGCGTAATTCCGATTTTACAAAGACAATATGAAGGGGGAACAGAGTTAATTAAACAGAAATTAGAAGAATATTTAATTGATCAACCTTGTGAAGTTTGTGGAGGGAAAAGATTAAAACCCGAAGCCTTAGCTGTGAAATTGGGACAATATGGAATTTTAGATTTTACTACCGTTTCCATTCGGGAATGTCGAGAAAGAATAGAAAAATTAAAATTGAGCGATCGCCAAAGTCAAATAGCTGATTTAGTTTTGAGAGAAATAAAAGCTAGATTACAATTTTTATTAGATGTTGGCTTAGATTACCTCACCTTAGATCGTCCCGCCATGACATTATCAGGTGGAGAAGCTCAACGCATTCGGTTAGCGACACAAATTGGTTCAGGACTAACAGGAGTTTTATACGTTTTAGACGAACCAAGTATCGGTTTACATCAAAGAGATAACGCCAGATTACTAAAAACCTTAACCAAATTACGGGACTTAGGAAATACCCTAATAGTCGTCGAACATGATGAAGAAACTATCCGCGCGGCTGATTATATAGTTGATATTGGTCCTGGGGCGGGAATTCATGGAGGACATATTATTTCTCAAGGAAATTTAGAGAATTTACTCAATGCAGAAAAATCCTTAACCGGGGCTTATTTATCAGGAAAAAGAGTCATAAATACTCCCACCAAGAGAAGAGAAGGAAATGGCCGAGCTTTAACTATTAAAAATGCGCGTCGCAATAACTTACAAAATGTAGATGTAGAAATTCCCTTGGGAAAACTTGTTTCTGTTACGGGTGTTTCTGGTTCAGGAAAATCTACCTTAATTAATGAATTACTTTATCCAGCATTACAACATCATTTACTCAAAAAATCTCCCGCACCCAAAGATATAGATGAAATCAAAGGTTTAAACTGTGTTGATAAAGCCATTGTCATTGACCAATCACCTATAGGGAGAACTCCCCGTTCTAACCCCGCAACCTATACCGGAGTTTTCGATATTATTCGTGATGTTTTTTCCCAAACTGTAGAAGCGAAAACCAGAGGTTATAAAGCTGGACAATTTTCCTTTAATGTCAAAGGTGGACGTTGTGAAGCTTGTAGTGGACAGGGTGTAAATGTCATTGAAATGAACTTTTTACCTGACGTTTATGTGCAATGTGAAATTTGCAAAGGTGCGAGATATAACCGAGAAACCCTGCAAGTTAAATATAAAGATAAATCAATTTCTGATGTTTTGAACATGACCGTTGAAGAGGCATTAGATTTTTGTCAAAATATTCCCAAAGCCGTAACGAGATTACAAACATTAGTAGATGTTGGTTTAGGTTATGTCCAATTAGGACAACCAGCCACAACCTTATCTGGTGGAGAAGCGCAGCGGGTGAAATTAGCGACAGAATTATCTCGACGCGCGACCGGAAAAACCTTATATTTAATAGATGAACCAACCACAGGCTTATCCTTTTATGATGTTCATAAATTGTTAGACGTTTTACAAAGATTAGTAGATAAAGGAAATTCAATTTTAGTCATTGAACATAATTTAGATGTGATTCGTTGTTCAGATTGGGTAATAGATTTAGGACCAGAAGGAGGAGATAAAGGAGGAGAAATAATTGCTGCGGGAACGCCCGAAGATGTGGCCAATAATCCCCGTTCTTATACTGGGGAATATTTACGGCAGGTGTTGGCTCAATATCCAGCAATGGGGTAATTTTTTCTCACCCAGAAGCGCAGAGGCGCGAAGGAAAGATTACGGAGAGAGGACTTATCCGGGAGTCCTTGATCTGACTTTTAGAGTTCAAATATTTTCAAAATCAAAAATAATTCCTTGCATGGAAATATGATCATGAATAAAAACCGCAGTTCTAAATCATGGAAATTAGGAGAAAAGGTAATTTTTGCAGCTTTGCAAATTCTCAGAGAACATGAAGGAGAATTACAAGGACAACAAGTAATTGAAGAAGTTAGCAAAAGAGTAGATTTAGATGAATGGGAAAAAGCTAGATATGAAAAATCTGGTTATATTCGCTGGAAAAGTGTTTTGAATTTTTACACTATAGATTGTCTCAAAGCTGGGTTTATGTTAAAAAATCAAGGTATTTGGTATTTAACACCAGAGGGAGAAAAAGCCTTAGAATTAGGAGAATCTCAACTTTTAAAATCCGCTACTCAGGCATTTAAACAATGGAAAGCGGAAAAAGAAAATATTGCTTCGGTAGATAATGAAGCAGAAACAGACAATGATGTTGATAAAGTTAGCGAGGTAACTATTAGTGAATATGAAGAAATTGCGGTAGAAGGGTTAAAGAAATTTGTCAGAAATTTGAACCCTTATGAATTTCAAGATTTAGTAGCAGCCTTATTAAGAGGTATGGGTTACTATACACCTTTTATTGCTCCCAAGGGAAAAGATGGTGGTTTAGATGTAATTGCATATCAAGATCCATTAGGGACGGTATCACCAAGAATCAAAGTTCAAATTAAACATCGAGAATCACCTGCTTCTGTGGATGAAATTCGACAATTAAGAGGAGTATTACAAAAAGATGGAGATGTGGGAATTTTTGTTGCTACTGGTGGTTTTACATCTGATGCGAAAAATGAAACAAGAAGTTCTCATACTCATATTGAACTCATAGATTTTGATAGGTTTATCAGTTTATGGCAACAATTTTATGAAAAATTACTAGATGAAGACAAAAAAAGATTACCTCTTACTCCTATTTATTTTTTAGGAATATAATTATTTATATTTTTATCCAATATAGGGATCTTAAATACTAAAAATGTTTTATAATCATATATGCGTAGGAAAGTTAGAGAGTTAAAAGTATTACAGCAAGTAGCTTTGAGTGAGGTACACCTTGTGCGGGCAAGACTTGTACTGAGATTGGTCGAAGTATGCCCGCACCACAAGAGTTTTATTATTAATACAGGAAAATATATGAGTCAAAATAATTTATTTACCCACAAAAAACCCCAGCTATTATTAGCAATTCTCACTTTTACTACTTCTTGCTTTTTTCCTATTCTTCCGTCAAAATCCCAAAATATCCCTTTACCTTCTCAAGCACCTTTAGAATTAGATTTACTCACCCAACCAAAAGATAATATCATCACTTCTAAAACTATTCATCCCCAAAAATTGACAATTCCTAGTTTATGGTGGTCTCAGGAAAACTCGGAAAACAAGCTTTTGGATAATTGGATAGTTTACCCTGCTTCCCAGTCTGAACCCCCACGAGTAGATTTAATTGTTAATCAGCAAGTTTGGATTTTATTAGATTATTTAGAACAGTATGTTTTTGTCAATCGTTTGGGGAGTTTAACTAGTAAATCTGGTTACAATATTCGAGTTTTTGACTATCAAAAAGAATTTTTAGCAGCTTATACTTGTAATTTTACTCAAACTCCCGTTTCCTGTAGTATTCAGATGAATAATCAAAGCAAATTTGGTTTGCGTCCCTCTTTCTAAAATTACGATTTTTTCATCTTCATAAATAAATCTTCATACTCTTGTGTTACTTCAGGGCGTAAGGGAAGTAAAAATTCACTTTTGGCAAAAATTTCTGAATTATTCAATAACAAGTTCTGTAAGGGCTTCTGGATATCTGTGATTGCAATATTATTGTCAATGGGAGAATTGCTTTTAGTTAGTAAAGCAATTTGCCCAGATGTATTCGGTTGCAAACAAAAATCTAGCCATTTATATGCTAGAGTATCATTACTAACTCCTGTAGGACTTACCCATAAATCTGCCCAAATTGCTGTTCCTGACTGGGGAACAACTGCGGTAAATTTTTGATAACGACTGATCATTGGGATGATATCATTTGACCATCCTACTGCTAACCAAGTATCCCCAATGATTAATGGTTCTAAATAGTTTGTAGAATCATAAAATTTAACTTGTTTATTTAATGCTTGTAATTCTGATTCTAAGGAGGAGATTTGATGAATATTTTCGGTATTATAAGATTTTCCTAATTTCTTCAACACTAAACCAATTACTTCTCGCGGATGATTAAGTAAAGATATTCGATTTTCTAATTCGCTGCGCCATAAATCACTCCAATCTCTCGGTTTCCATCCTAACTTTTCAAACTTTTCTTGATTATAAACAATGACTGTATTCCCCCAGCGGTAAGGAATACCCCAAATTTTCCCTTCCTGATCATGCTTAACTAATTGTCGCCATTTTTCATCTAGTTTAGCTAAATTTTGGATCTTTCCTGTTGATAAGGGTTGAATCAATTTCTGATTAATTGCTGCTTGTAACCAATAATCTCCCAATGTTACCAAATTTGCTGGCAATGATTTTTGATTTTTATTAGTTGGTGGTTTTTGCCAAGTTTGTAATAATTTAAATAATTCCTCAATCTGATCAATTGGGGTAAATTTCAAATTTCCCCCTGACTCTACACTTTTCCGAAACTGATTAACTACCTGACCGGGAATGGAATTTTTTAATAGCTGTACATTCAGAGGCGGTTGCTTTGTCTCGCACCCAATTATGATTTGAGAAAGTGCTAAAGTAGTTGTACCTAATAAAAAAGATCGTCTGTCCATGGATTTTGCATTTAAGGCAAGAGGCAAGAGTAAAGAGTAAAGAAAAAAAGTTTTCAGCGATTTTACGTTTCTTGACACAGTTTGGTTTGATTATGTTAACCTAACTTTTGTCGCTACTACACAAACAAAGTCCACCTGCGTGGACTTTAGGTCAATCGCTAATTAATTTATAATTGATTGGGCTTCTTGATACATAATTTCCTGGAAATGAATCAAATCTTTTTGCGGGTCAGCCAAACTAACTTTTACTAATAAATTTTCTCCCAAACTCACAGAACGCCGGAAGGACATAGGCAATTGTAAACCCAAATCTTCTAATAAAATCAGCGCTAAATTGCTATCTTCTCGCAACCACATCAATACTGTCACCTGCCAAACTTCTTCAGGATGACGACGTAAATATTCTAAAGCATAATATCTATTAGTTTGTCGTTCCACCATCGTTGCTTCTTGGGTGGCGCTGCTGACTGTCATCATCACTTCTTTGAGTTGTTCCGCAGAAAAAGGTAAACCTTCACCGCGTAAATGTGCTTTCAATTGGAAATGGGTCAGTAAGTCGCTATAACGGCGAATAGGAGAAGTAGCTTGTGTATAAGTATCTAAACCTAAGCCAGCATGACGCACAGGGGTAATACTCATTTCACTCTTAGGCATACAACGACGCATAGCACAGGAACGGACAAAACCGGCTGGTAATTGCAGTAATTCTTCCTCTGGAGGTAATTCCGGTTGGGGTTGACCGCGAAAGGGGAGAGGGATATTATGGGTTTGACCATAACGGGCGGCAACTTCTCCAGCCAGAATCATCATTTCTGCTACTAGTTGCCTGGACAAAGAATCATCTAAAATATCAATATTGATATCATCGTCCTTGACTTTGATCATCGCTTCTGGCATATTGATACTAATAGCCCCTTGACCATAACGCCAATTTTTGCGTATTTTTGCCCAATTAGCGATCGCTTCAATTTCTGGTTCTGCTTGTACTCCCAATTGCAACATCTCATCTACATCTTCATAGGTGAGACGATAGGTAGGCTTAATTAAACCAGTATGTATACAATAATCTTCTACAGACCCAACTTGATCTAAAATCACCCCAAAGCTGAGAGCGCAACAGACTTTCCCCTGTACCAAACTCATCGGACCTGTAGCTAACACCTCTGGAAACATGGGAATCATCCCCGTAGGTAAATAAACCGTACTCCCCCGTTTTCTCGCTTCCAAATCTAATTCATCATCTGGTATTAATAACCTGGTAGGATCTGCTATATGTACCCATAACCGTTCTCTTCCATCTGGTAATACCTCCCAACTCAAACCATCGTCTATTTCCGTCGTGCTTTCATCATCAATGGTGTATACCTTGAGATGAGTGAGATCGAGACGGTTTGTGTCTAAATCTGTACTAGGGAAATCCAAACGTTCTTGCGCCACTTCTAATACCTGATGAGGAAATTGAACAGAAATTGATGAACGGCGTAGGAACAGGTTTTCATGAGAACTCCACCAACCCAAATCTATCAATAGTTGAAAAGCACCCTGGGGCGTAGCAGAACGTCCCAGCATATTCATAGTTTCTAATACTGAAGCTGGAGGCGGACAAGCACGGGCTAAAGAGTCGTAATTCACCTTCAGCATGATCACATCTGCCAGCAGAGTCGCATACTTTTCTAATGCTTCTAAACGCTGGCGATCTATTCTTTGCCATTCTACCACTTCGCCCTGAAGTGCCTGTTCTACACGGGCTAAAAATTCCTGCTGTCCCTTTGCTTTTTGTGATTCTACAGCCATCTGGTGCTTGCGTTCTGCTACCTGGGCTGCGCTGCGTGGTTCGTAAGCCTCCCCTTTTTGCTTAAAATAGAGTTTATCCTCTGATAGCAAACAATGGGCTGCATAACACTGGGGAGGGGCTGATTCCGAAAACAGTAGATTCGCCATTTGCTGAGGGGTGACAGTTTCCCCATCTTCAATCAGTAGTTCCCATGCTACTTCCAAACTCGACGGATCTAGATAAGGCTGGACTTGATTTAAAAACTCAGGAATTTCCCCTGGTTTATAGATTTGTCCGCTAACTGTGTAAGTAAATTGGCGCGGTGCGAGGCTGTGGGATTGACCACGTTCATCTACTACAAACCAACGAGTTTTCCCATCTGGACGATCTACCACCCCCAGACGGCGATCGCTTTGAACCCTAAATTCAACTAACGTCCCCTTATCCACAACTGTCGCACTTTAATATTTTTAGATTTTTAGACTGGAGATTCGGGATTAAATAACCAGTATCTAATCCTTTTCTACCCATTATCCCATTAATTAATTGTTAAATTTTAGATTTTGGACTCAAAGTAACCGCGCAATATCCATGCAACCGCCACTTTTCTTGGATGATCTTCCAAAATCCAAAATCCAAAATCTTCTTAACCTTCGGCGTTAATAAAGGGTAACAAAGCCACGATCCGGGCCCGTTTAATAGCTAGAGTCAGCACCCGTTGTTGCTGACAAGTCAACCCAGTAATTCTCCGAGGTAGTATTTTACCACGTTCGGTGAGAAACTTCCGTAACAAATCTACATCTTTATAATCAATGACCTCCCCTGGTTTAATGGGAGAAAGACGACGACGATAATAACTCATTCTTACTTAATTTCCTTATGAACTGTGTGTTTGTTACAGTGGGTACAGAACTTTTTCAGTTCTAAACGGTTGGTTGTGTTCCGACGGTTTTTAGTGCTGGTATAGCGGGATACACCAGGGGAACGTTTATCTGGATTTGTCCGACACTCGGTGCATTCTAGTGTCACTATTATACGCGCACCTTTACTCTTAGCCATAAACTTACAAACTGTAAAGCCTGGAGACAATTAACACAAATGGTCATTATCTCACATTTCGCTGAAATTTTTCAACTAGTCTTTTAATTTTTAGATCTAAAGAATAACCACGTTGGGAGGAAACTATGATAGTCCGAAAAAAGCGGTCATGGAAAGACTGACGCATTTGAGTATCAGATAAAGCAGCACAGCTGTCAATGATTAGGGGAAGCAATAACACGATAGCAGTGGGATTGAGAATGATATTAGTCAAGAAAATGGATAATAATAAGCTAGAAAAGCAAATAATCCCTTCTCTGAGCAATAACGTCTGAAATTGGGGGATTTTATTGACTATTTCCCCATTTACGACTTCTAGTACCTTTAAATCAAATGCCCAACGTCCTAAACTTTGTCCCTGATTATTGTAAACTATGACGACGCGAAAAATTAGCCAAGCAAAAATAAAAACAAAGATTTGGGTAAATTGTACACCGATTTGATTATTTCTGACGATAGAACTGAGAAACCATGCGGTCAAGAAGTCAAGAGCTAAGGCCATACCCCGACGGGTAATGTCTCCTTTCTGGTAGTGTCTTTGATTTGCTTTAACAAGACTCATACCCTTTACATCACAGGTAGTATAGGTAACGTATCATAGAATAAATCATACAAAATCAATATCAATTTATTTAATTCTATTGTAATATGTGTAAACCATGCACTATACCGCCTTCAGAATCAAATCTTTGCTGAATGATAGAAAAAAATCTACTATCTCCCTTTTCAAAATTTCTGAAAATTGCGTAAGCGAGTATATCAGCAAGTTGAATTAGTCTCGAAGCTTTTGAATCTAAAAATAACGGTACTTCAGAAAAATTTCTGATCACACCCCAACTATATCCAATGGTTCTAAAATCAGTTGCTAAAGATTGAATGGTTGTTTCATAAGTAGATTTATCGAAAATGATAATTCCTCTCTGTGTATTATCATGTTTATGAAGCCTGATCAGATATCTATCAAATCTACTAGCAAGTTGTTCAAATGCAACCTCAACAGGATCTTTTGGCGATACTAAAGTCTTTTTGATGACACTTGCGAATAGTCGGTTACTTGGGTGTGACTGTAAAAAAACTTGTAAAATATCTTCAAGTGCTTTCTCTCTATCATTTTTTGAATAGCTTCTCCACTTTCCTCTACCACTTAGCATTGGACTACCGTGTAATTCAACTGATAAAGGATCAGCAGGGTCAAATTTAGCAGCAATTTTATCAAGCTGATCAGAAATCCAATAGCCTTGACGTTCAAACATACAAAATCCAGCCAGTACAAAATATTGCTGGTGTTGGTCATGGGTAGTACCTGACTCGTCTGCATACAGCAAGTACATGGTTTTTATGTATACTTAAACAATAAAAATCAGTCAAGGGTAGACCTAGCTACCACGATCCGAAAAAGTCAGACCTCTTGACTGCTATTCACATTATAGCAGCTATTTTGTTTGTAGGATGACTAATTTTTTATATTTATACACCCGTCAAAACTTTATACACTGTTAAAATTAGAAACCTAATCATACTAATAAAATCAAGCTATTTAACCAAGATACAGCACGTTTAACTTTAACTAAAGTAAAGTACAATACTAAGTTTTTAGGTGTAATGTCTCTATATGCCTATTTAATCAAATATTTCTGTATCAGGTAATACTTTATTTTTTGTAGGTCGGGTTAAGCGACAGTGCAACCCGAGGCTCATGTTGGGTTTCATGCTTCAACCCAACCTACAAACTATGAAATCCCCAAAGCCTAATAAATCGGTTGTTTATTTTTTGATCAGAAATACTTATAATCTTGTGTAACGCTTATGGGTTATAGTCTAGAGAAGAGAAAAGAGTAACCAAAGTGGAATGGAGCGGATCCTTCCGTGGACACACACAACACCACAGTTCCACGAAACTACCTAAAACCTTAGTAGAAGGGAGGTGTCCCTGTGGTGCATCCTTATTAAAGGTGTAACTATCGTAACTGAGCCATTCATTATTTTTTCTCCAACCAACGCGATCACCTAGCTTCTTAAAAGTATCCCAGTCGGGTTCTCCACCTAACTTGCCTCCCAAGTCCAGCCAAATTTGCTTTTGTACAGAAAAACCAAATTTACCATTGCTATATTTTACCCATAATTGATCCATTTTTCGCAATTCCTGTCTGGGAAAATTTTTCACATCTTCAACTCTTAACCATCCTTGCTGTTCTCGTTTAGTTAACTTTTTCATCAACTTCCAAGTTTCTAAATCTGCATCTCGCCATTTTTTTGCTTTTAACAATGCTTCTAATTTTTGAAATATGATACTAATTAAATTCGGGAATTTTTCCGTCGGTATTCCCTGAACTCCATCTCTTGCTAACGCTGATTCACTTATGCCATATTCAGCTTTACCATAAATACCAATTACTTCCCCCTGGTCATTTAATATTGGTCCCCCACTCATCCCCGGTCTTGGACTCCCACTGAAAAATAAATCATATCCCAGATTTTCTCCCCTTCCCCTAGATGTGATTTGGGCTGTAATGAAGAAGTAATTTCGCTGTTGATTATTAGAACTAGAAGGAATAGGAAATCCAGAATTATATACCGTTGCACCTTCTTTAACTGTCCGATAATCACCAATTTTAGCAAAGGGATAATTTTTAGAACTGGTAAATCTAACTAAGGCTAAATCCAGTTTTCCCACAGTTTGAGCGCTTTCCATGGGGTATTTTTGCCCATCATGGGTGATAATTTCATAAATACCATATCCCGCTTTTTTAACCACATGATTGGCTGTCAGCACAGTGTAGGTATTACCATTTTTGGCAATAATTACTCCTGAACCCTTACCATCTAGTCCTCCAATCATGACGGTGATTGGTTTAGCAATATCATTAACCTCTACAGAGGTTAAAGCAGATACGGGTTGGTATTGTACTAAAGCTAGGGTTGTTGTCCCTAGAATTACTCCTAATCCCTGGGAAAATTTCATAGTTCTTTGTCTGTAATAATTGTTTTTTATAATACTATTATTTATAATACCCTTTCTTTCTACTTCACGCAAAGGCGCAAAGTTCTCAAGTTCATAAGTTCTAAAACCTTGTGCGGGCAAGATGCCCGCACCACAAGAGTTTTATTATTAATATCTGTACTTCATAATATCGGAAACTGCTGTAATTAGCGAGAAAGAGCTTCATTTAGCTAGGGTGTGTTAGCGACAGCGTAACGCACCATCATCAATGATTCTTATACATCTGAATATATCCAATAAGTTATTTAAATCATTTTTCAGCAAAAAAGCACAAGTACCCTATATTAGCCTATATTCTCAATAATCTTGAGAATTTTCTCAATAAGTTAACGCAAAAAGTTTATTTCAGAGCTTGCAATTCTCAACTATTTTTTGTAGAATTTTTTTAGATAAAATCTGCATGGGCTTTTTTTAAGAAAAAACATTAATTATCGTCAATGGGTTTTCAATAAATAACGACAATTTTTAACGCCAACCTACTTAATTTGTTAGTTGTTAATTAACGGTTTTAGAGACGTTCCCCAGAACGTCTCCAGATGATCACTAACGCACTCCGGCTTTCATTCCCGCACCGTTTTTTTGTGAGGAATCTTCTGGAAGTTCCACACCAAAAACCCGACAAAAGACCTTTTCTACCTTATAGCCAGTATCAATAGATTCCAAGGGGTCTTTCCGCAAACGGTGACGCAGACATAAAGTAATTACGCGACGAATATCGTCAACTGTAACTTCTGTTCGTCCTTCAAAAGCGGTCAAGGCTTTAGCAGCGCGGTTAGTGACAATATCACCCCGCAAACCATCCACATCTAATTCTGAACAAACTTCGGAAATTTTCACCCGAAAATCATAGTCTAAATTAACTTGTGGTAATAATTCCTGAGCATTGACAATTTGCTGTTGTAATGCTATTTGGGGAGTTTGGTGTTTTTCCAAATATACAGCAGGATTTTGGTCAAATTCCCCTCTTTCTTCCACAATTTGCACCCGTAAAGCTGGTTCTTTAACTGTGTGAATTTCTGCGTGCATTCCAAAACGGTCGAGTAATTGAGGACGCAGTTCCCCTTCTTCTGGGTTTCCTGAACCAACAAGCACAAACCGCGCGGGGTGACGAATAGAAATCCCTTCCCGTTCAACGGTATTCCAACCACTCGCTGCGGAATCAAGAAGAACGTCTACCAAGTGGTCATCTAACAAATTGACCTCATCAACGTACAAAATCCCTCGGTTGGCTTTAGCTAGTAGTCCTGGTTCAAAAGCTTTCACACCCTCAGATAAAGCCTTTTCAATGTCAATTGTGCCACAAACCCGGTCTTCTGTTGCGCCTAATGGTAAATCTACCATTTGCACCTTTTTATGAGCAATGGGAACTTCTAACCCTTGGGCTACTTGTTGACGCACTTCATCACTCATTAAGTCCGGGTCGTTGGGGTCGCTGTTGAAGGGGTCATTGGCAACAACAGGTATTTCCGGTAATAAGTCCGCCAATGCGCGGATAGTTGTAGATTTGCCGGTGCCGCGATCGCCCATAATCATTACACCACCAATTTTGGGGTCAATGACATTTAGTAGCAGCGCCAGTTTCATTTCTTCTTGACCAACGATGGCTGTAAATGGAAAGACCGCACGACGCGCACTCGCACTAGCTTGAGCAGTTGAAGTCACTAAATTACCTTATAATATTTTTGATGACAATTCCTTATTTTGACACATCTGGGGAGATGACGGGATGGGTATGACAGCAAATTTCCAATGGTAGATATTGTTCAAACCCTTAGGTTAACCCTTCTTCGTGGTTCATTCTTTCGCAACTCTTGGGTAAGTTATATGCTTTTTTAAAAGCCCGTGACGAGGATTGAACTCGTGACCTCACCCTTACCAAGGGTGTGCTCTACCACTGAGCCACACGGGCAAAACTGAAACAATTTGTAAATCAAGATTTATATTGCTGTGTATTTTATCATTACACAGCAATTATAATTCCTAACATCCGTAAGAGGTGGGCCGGGCTGGATTTGAACCAGCGTAGGCGTAAACCAACGGATTTACAGTCCGTCTCCATTAACCACTCGGACACCGACCCGTTTGTGTCCCACGCTCAACTATAATAGCAATAGTTTTTAAGTTTGGCAAGGGGTTAGAGAAAATATTTTTCATAAAGCCTAAATCCTTTACTCCAAGCCAGTTTTCCCAGTTGCTCACAAGTACAAGCGGGGTTAAACACCATTTTGACCTGAAACTTCAGCTGGAAGGGAAAAATTCTAAGCGATAGCGATATAATGCTACTGGTCGAGAACCTGCGGTAAAATAATCAGGATCTTGGGGGGAAAGGTAGACAGCGGTAACTTGGTCGGCTGTAATGGTTGGGGAAGAGGTGGAAAGTTTTTGGTAAGCGGTGGTTGATTCTACAGTATTCAAATAGGGACGAGAACCACCTTTAAATAATTGTTGAAAAACTTCGGAAGTGATGAATTGATGTTCTGATATTCTCTCTGTAGCGCGAGCAGTGACAATGGAAATTAATTGACGTTCACCCCGCAAAAATGTAATTTGACGATTAGGAGATTCAGGATCTACCTTGGATGATAATACAGTTTCATCTCCTAAATACGCTCTGGTTAAATTTAAACTATTAAATTCTCTATCAGCTACTAATATTGGTGTTTGATTTTGGAAATAAGCAAGAATTTTTAAACCTGAATTAGTTGGTTTAACTTTCACAAATCTGACTAAAAAACTAATTGGTTTATTTAATTGACTGCGATTATTTTCAAAGCCTGGTGTGACTATATTCGGTGCTAACGGTGCTGCTAAATCTACTAATGTACTTGTTACTTTCCACTTACCAGCTATCCAGTCAGGATACAATAAATCTCCCTCTGCTGGTTTGACTGATGTTAATTTTTCCCATTGGGGGAATTTGGCTAAATGTTCCGCTAATTCTCCCGCTTGTGCTTCGTTATTTCCTAAAAACAATAAAAGCATTAAGCAACAACTAACAATTATTTTTGTAAACATATTCAATAATTCAATAATTCAATATTAAACCTACTCCCCCACTTATCAAATAAGTCGGGGATCTGAAAGAAACGAAAAATTACAAAATTTCTACGGGTAAAGGTTGCCAAATTTCGCCATGTTTTGCTTTTAAAACTTGCCAAGCTTCTACTTGTCCTGGTTCGTATTCTCCGGGTTTACCCCATTGCAAAAATAGGCTTAATGCAGGTTCTGATTTTTCGTCTAAAAACCGAATTGCATAAGTTGTAAAATTCCCTCTTTTGGCTTCACCTGTTTCAAATTTCACTTGGGTGATTTTGTCCATGTTTAAATGAAATTCAAAGCCTTCGGTGTGCATATTTGCATATTTACCTTTTGGTAATTCTGCGTAAAATAGCTTTTCTATTTTTCCTCTTGCTTCTAAAACGGCGGCGCTACTGGTGACAATTAACCGCAAAGTTCCTAAGCTTTCACAAGCTTCTAAAAATTCTTTCAATGTTGTTGTCATATTTGTTAATTTTCTACTAGTGAGTGTTCAATTTCAGATTGATAACCAATAACTAATTTACTACGTTTCATATTTCTCATAAGCAGCAACAATGCGCTGTACTAAAGGATGACGCACTACATCTTTCTGAGAAAATTCACAAATAGCAATCCCTTCTACGTTTTTTAAAATTTGTAAAGCCACATCTAAGCCGGATTTTTGATATGCTGGTAAATCAGTTTGCGTAATATCACCTGTAATCACCATCCGGGAATTAAAACCTAAGCGCGTCAAGACCATTTTCATTTGCGCCGGTGTAGTGTTCTGGGCTTCATCAACAATTATAAAAGCATTATTTAAGGTTCTTCCCCGCATATAGGCCAGTGGTGCAACTTCGATGATTTCCCGCTCGATTAAATTGGGGACTTTTTCCGGGTCTATAAACTCATTAATGGCATCATAAAGGGGACGCAGATAGGGATTAACTTTTTGCTGTAAATCTCCCGGTAAAAAACCGAGTTTTTCCCCGGCTTCCACTGCGGGACGAGTTAAAATCAACCGTTCAAATTGATTACTAAGTAGTGCTTGAACTGCGACAACTACAGCCAGATAGGTTTTCCCTGTTCCCGCAGGACCAATACAAAAGGTTAAATCGCGTCTGCGAAGCGCGTCTATATATTGGCGTTGGTGAAAGGTTTTAGCGCGAATTTCTAACCCTCTGCGAGTTTTGGCTAGGATATCGCGCTGTAAGTCCTGTAATTGGTCTTCTGTATTGGTATCGAGGGCTTGACGGGCTGTGAGAATATCAGCACTAGAGATATTATTACCTTTACTCCATAAATTTTCTAGCGATCGCACCAATTTCTTTACTAATTCTACCTGTTTTGGTGTCCCTGAAATTAATAATTCTTGTCCCCGCAGAACTAAATTAGCTCCTGTTTGTTGAGATAAAAACTTGATATTAGCCTCACTATATCCTGCTAAAGCGATCGCACTGGACATATTAGGCAGTTGGATCAAATCATCTGCCATATTATTCTTGAATTGGGTGAAAAATGGTTTTTAACAAAATTAATATTTTCCTATTCCATGTAAATTTAAAATTGTCTAAGCAGGTAGACAAAATTAACCATATAAATGATTTACATTTCATGTAAGGGTAGCGACCCCGTGGCTACCTCAGCGGGGCAATTTAACTTTCCGTTAGTTAATATGTTTATGATTGGGAAATAGGCTGACAACACTTGTTAATTCTTGGCTGGTAAATCCGCAATAAACACGGAATTATTAGCCAAGATTTGACAATACTGTTGTCTCCCGTCTCCAACAATCTCAACTGACTACTTGACAAAGGCGGAAATTAACCAAATACTAAAAATTTCTCAAAAGCTTATTTAATCCGCTTTTTTTAATTTTTAATATTTAATTTTCATGCAGCTGATATTACCGCAAACGTGGTTTAACAACAGGTTTGGGAATATTACTCTCTCTTTCTTTCGACTTGGGTGGTAGTGTCCGCTCTTCCTGTTCTTCATCAAAAGACATACTTTCCCGACCTGGGGAAGCACCACCGTAGATATCCAGGTATACTGATTGACCAGCTAGTTCTGCTGCGGCGGCAATTACAGAGCGAATTGCCTGGATATTGCGTCCCCCTCTACCAAACACTTTTCCTTTATCTGTACTATCAAAAGCAATGCGTACCCAAGCCCGCTTCAGGGTTTGAGATATTTCACAATCAACCTTTAAAGATTCTGGAGATTCTAAAAACGGCTGCACAAGAAACTTTACCAGCCCAACATAATTGGGACTGGTTGCTAAGGATTTAATCTCAAAACTATGATGCGGCTGTTGCACTGACCTGTTCAAAAACGTTAGCTTTTACGAGAATACGACGGACTGTATCAGTAGGTTGAGCGCCTTGTTGTAGTCGCTGCACAATACCAGGAATGTCTAATTTTACTTCATCTGTTCGGGGATTATAGAATCCTAATTCTTCTAAGGGGCGACCGTCACGACGAGCCAGGCTGTTAATGGCAACAATTCGGTAACTTGCTTCTCGCTTTTTGCCAAATCTTTTTAAACGCAGTTTGATCATGTTGAGAACTGTTTCTCCTGTTCCTAGTTAGTGAGTTTGCAACTGATTGATGAGGAAGTGACTGGGTTATGACACCCGCGTTCACAATTTCCGACACTGAAACGCTAATTTTAGCACTTCCTGGCCGTGAATGGCTATTAGTTAGTTGTCAGTTGTCAGTTGTCGGTAAGAAAGATATTCTTTTAAGCCCCCTGCTCCCGTGGTTTCGGGATAAAACAGTTGTAGCACCTCAATCTTTACTCCATTATCTGCACTAATTCATTATAAACGATTTTGATAAATTCTAGGTCTTGAGCTAGACTAGGTGCTTATTTCCGCACAGACCAAGAGCGAACTTGACCTAAAGTTACAGGAATGCGATCGCTCACCTCAATGGTAAATAGATAGACTTTTTTAGCTCTGCGGCCATTTTCCGGGTCAAAAAACTTTAATTTCACATCCCAACAATCACTATTAATCCGACAGAAAGGACTTTTTTCCACTTCAATACTATCAAGCTGCATCCCTGTAGAAATAGCTTGAGAAAAACTAGAAGCCGCTTGAAAAGCATTAGTTACAGAAAAATTCAGCGCTCGATCTTTAGCAAATTGTCCTAAATTTCGCAAATCATAGTATACTCGATTTAAGAAACTACTCAAAGCCTTTCTCATGGCCATTTCTTGGGCTGGTGGTGTAGCTTCCGTAATTACAGTTTGCATTGACATATCTACTAAACTATTGACTTTCCAGCCATACATTCCCCTAGTATTAGTTAGAGTAATTACAGGCACAACTTGACCAGAAAATAATTCCACAGTTCTATCTGTTAATCTTGCAGGAATACTTACCCGTTCCACAAAATCATCACTATCTTCTGGTTGAATTTGTCCCTCTAACATAGCAATTAGAGTTTCATAGATATCTGCGGCAAAACCACTTACAGGTTCTAAAGCATAAATAGGAGTCAGTTCTTGGTTAAGAGTCCAAATTAAAGGTTTAGCTTCCGTAGGATTTGCTGACAAGTAATCAACCATTTGCCGGCTATCATAGGGATTAGCAGGGATAATTGCCCCGTCCATATTCACTGCACCAGGAAGAATAGAGGGAATACACCAACATTCCCCTTTATCATTACCACCTGGGGCAACAATTAACATATTGTTATCTTGGCATTGTTTCACAGCACGGGCAAATAAATCAGGTGCTACTCCGGTTTGGGTAGGGTGACAAGCAGCGATATGGATAATATTCGCTCCCCATTGCCAAGCGGTATTAATAGCGTGGGTAAGGTTGATAGGGGAAATAAAATCATCATTAGCGAAGGAAATAGGAATATTTAATGCTGTACATAAAGGGGCAATACCAGGGGCGGGTGTGCCATGTTGCCCTAAAATTGTGCTAGAAATGTGAGTAGCATGACTGGATAATTCAATGCGTTGTCTAATAGCTGGAGGGAAAGGTGCAAAAAATGCCTCCCGTTCTTTTTTTGCCTCTTCTTTATCGTGGTCGGGGTCGTCTTTTTTGTCTTTTTGTTGTTTGTTAAAATCTAAATATAAATTGAGATAATAATAGTATTCAACGTTTAAGTTCAATATCTTCTGCCCAGTAGGGTTTAAATTGACTAAATTTTGCCCCTTGAAAACAACTGCGTTCTAAATCAGCAGCACCATCAAGGATAGCAATTTTAATGCGAGGGTCGCCTTTTGTGCGTGTCCAAATTTGGGAGATTCCGGGAATGTCGGTAAGGTTAGGCATGATTTTGATTGTGTTGTTGTAATTGATGTTATAATTATGGGTGAAAAGTCTAATTTTTTATAAAGTTAATGCCAGCTAAAGATATTTTTCATGATGCTGTTAGGATCGGGTTAGAAAAAGACGGTTGGGTGATTACAGATGATCCTTTAAGGATAGAAGTCGGTGATGTGGAAATGTATATTGATCTCGGTGCAGAGCAAGTTTTAGCTGCTGAAAGAGAAGGAGAAAAAATAGCTGTAGAAATTAAGAGTTTTATTGGTACATCTAATATTTCTCAATATCATGATTTATGATCCAGTTCAGGAGGTAATTGTAGCATGGAAAAACTAGAACAATATCGCAATTATGTCAAACAAGTGATCACAGAATATGCTCAATTAGGTTCAGCTAAAGATGAAATTGAACAACAATTGATTTTTGATAGTTTTGGTGATCATTATCAATTGATGTATGTGGGTTGGAAAAACAGAAGACGGCAGCATGGTTGTGTTTTGCATTTGGATATTAAAGATCAGAAAATTTGGATACAACATGATGGAACTGAAATTGGTATAGCAGATGAGTTAGTTAAATTAGGAGTGCCAAAATCAGATATTGTTTTAGCATTTCATGAACCTTTAGTGAGACAATATACGGGTTTTGCTGTTGGTTGATTCTCACATACATTTTACATGAATTGTACATCATTTTTGAAAATATTTACATTATGTCACATTATGTCATACAGTGATTTTACCCTCAGAAAAGTCAAGCAAACCTTTGGCATAAATACCATTGAAAATCAAAAGTTTCTGCCAGAAATCCAACCAATAGCTGCTAGTGCAACCCTGACTGATTTTTTAGCAGAAAGTTTACCATTAGCTATAGCGACAGGAAGTGAAAAAGCACGTTCTGAGTTAATCATTAGTCCGGTTTTACTAGAGGTTCGTAAGATTTTACAAAGAAAAATTAGTTTATTTTCTGGTACAGATTTTACTGTAGATTCGGCTTTAGGATTGAATGGAGTCTGTGATTTTGTTCTGAGTCGTTCAACGGAACAGTTAGAAGTGGAAGCACCAGCAGTTATGATTGTGGAAGCTAAAAAATCAGACTTAAATCCGGGTATTGGCCAGTGTATTGCGGAAATGATTGCTGCTCAAAAATTCAATGAAATTAATAATCAACCCATTCCTACAATTTATGGTAGCGTCACTAATGGTACTGTTTGGCGATTTCTACAATTAACGGAACAAACTGTAACAATTGATTTTACAGATTATCCCCTTCCTCCTGTTGATGTCATTTTAGGAATTTTAGTTTGGATGGTAACTGCTGCTAACTAGATAATCTACTAATAAAATTCTCATGTTCTGGACTTGCTAAACCCTGCTGCAAAACAGCTAATACTGTACCTAAATCTCCTCCTAATAATGCTGTTTTATCTAACCATAAACCGGGGAATACTTGGGAACAAATTATATTATCTGCATTGGTTTGAAGTTGAATATACTCCCCTTGTTGTAATCTAAACCAATCAAATTGATAGTCATAAACTCGCCAGATTAAATATTCTTGGACTTGATTACGACGATAAACTTTGAGTTTTTCATGCACATCATAGGAAGCACTAGAAGCAGCAATTTCCACAATTAATTCTGGCGCACCTTCTACATAATCATCTTTATTTATTCTTGATTGTCCTCCTGTTTCAATTCTTAATAAAGCATCCGGTTGTGGTTCGTTATCTGTATCTATTAGCACTGTGGCATTATCGGCGAAACCTATGCCCGGTGTAGCTGCTTTATAAACTCCCAGCCAAGTCATAATATAAGCATGGGGTTCTCCATGACTTTTGATTCTTAATGGTGATGCCACGTAAACTACTCCTTCAATTAATTCGGCTTTTTTGAGATTCGGCATGGCATGATAACGCCGTTCAAATTCATGACGGGTTAATTTGTCGCCGTTTTCTAGGGGAGGAATAGTTAAGATGGGAGAAATTGCAGTAGTAGATATCATAAAATTTGCTCAAATTTTGCAGAAAATGAAATTGTCACCAATCACGATTTACGGTTACTGAGCGGAGTCGAAGTACAGGATTTCAGGATTTACAGGATGTTACCCAACATTTCGGTGATTTTGTGATTTAATGTTGTTGGGTTGCGCTGTCGCTTAACCCAACCTACATCTAACTTATAGATATCATTATTGTCAGATTATGTCTTTTTTAAGCTATATTTTGTAATATTTGGGGTTGGGGTATAGGCTTACCGATTTGATTATAGCCATACAGCAAATCTTCTAACACTTCCTTAGCATTTTCTAGAGCTTCTTCATAGCTTTCTCCGTGGGTTTTAGCATATTTTCCCCACTCAGGTAAAAAAGCAATATACGCTTGATCTTCTTGGGACTATTGAATTAGAATACTATATTTCATAGTTCATCTCCTTTTTCTAGTTGTTCAAGTTATTTGATACTTTCTATTATATCTTTCTCTTGATAGGGTTTTGCATCTTTGCTGTCTTTGCCAGGTAGAATTACAGGTTATTGTTAGTTTCTGTTGGTGGTTGTAGAAGAACTCATTTGATAATAAAGATTCAAATTTTCTATTCTTCCAGCTATTATTTCCTTGTTAGCATTCGTATGGACTTATTACATGGTGCTAATTATAATGACCCCGCCGCATTTCAAAATCGTAGCTATCAGCAAATTAAATCTTCTTGCAGTTGTGCAATTTAGGAGTTATCAAAGTTATGAGTAAACAAAAGAAAACCCCCGCAAATTCGAGTCAACCAGAACCTCAACAGTCACAAGAAATTGAACGCAAATTGTTATCTACTGGTTTGGAAGATTATGGTTTTTGGTCACAGGAAATGGCTAGACAAAAAGCCCAACAAACTGAACCTGATAAACCTTTCCGTCGTGGTCGCATTTGGTGTTAGTTGGTGGTGTTAGTTGGTGCGGTTTTCATATCTCCGACTTCTTTGAGAAGTTGGGGATATTCATTAATACACAGGAAACACTTTACTTAAATCAAGCTGTAAATCAGTAAACCAAGGTAAAGATATCACCTGAGTAGGTAAAACAATTCGCTTATTTGTATACCCAAATATCCCCTGTTTATTTTGATATGGTTCACTGTAACATTCCAAGCAATTATCTAATAAATTAAATATCCAATAATCAGGTATTCCCGCTTTTGCATAAAGAGGTATTTTCACTTTTTGGTCATAGTCTATGGAAGAATCTGCAACTTCTATGACTAACAATATATCTGTCCCTTGTGGGTGAGATGAAAAATAATCATCATCACGGTTTTTGACAATGGCAAAATCTGGTTCTGGTTCGCTTTTGGGTGGTATACTGATAGGGGCTTGAGATTGCAGAATTGCTCTATCTTCTATAAGTTTTGGAAGTTCCTTTAATAGCTTTCTTAAACAAGTTTCATGTGCCGTACCTTTTGATACCATTTCTACCAATTCTCCGTTAATTAATTGAATGTGATCATCTTCTTTTAAAAAGCCAATTTCGATGAGTTCGTGATATTCTTCTAGGGTGAAGCTTTTAACCTGAATTGTAGTCATATATCTTGCTCCTTGAGGATTTGCTATTATATATTCTAAAAATCCCAACACACTGAACCTGATAAACCTTTCCGTGGTGGTCGCATTTGGTGTTAGTTGGTGGTGTTAGTTGGTGCAGTTTTCATATCCCCGACTTCTTTGAGAAGTTGGGGATATAATTCTAATTTTTAGAGATTATTGAGATCAATACCTTTAGCTGCTAATTTTGCTAATAGGTCTTGATAATTTTTGTGTTCTTGGTCGGCACGTTGTTTTTCTTGTTCAGCACGTTCTTTTTCTTGTTCAGCACGTTGTTGTTCTTGTTCAGCACGTTGTTTTTCCTGTTCAGCACGTTGCTGTTCCTGCTCGGCGCGTTGATATTCCTTCTCTGCACGTTGATTTAATTCCACAGATGTGAGAAACTTACCGCCATGAGGATAATAAATTTCTAAGTTATCTGCTGTGAGTTTAAAACGTATGTCTAAACGCGGGCTGACCCAATTATTAATATCCTCAATTGCCTCTAAACATTCTTGTTCAAGAATAAATCCTGTTAATTCAATTGTATCTGGATTATATATATAATACTCTTCTACTCCATAACGTTGATAAAAGAGGATTTTTTTGGCCATTTCTTTGGTAGTATTTCCTGGAGAAAGGATTTCAAATACCACTTGGGGAGGAATATTATTTTCTTGCCATTGTTTATAAGAACCTCTATCACCTTTGGGTCTTCCAAACACCACCATAACATCAGGTGCTTGTCGGGTTTTTACACTTCCTTCTACAGGATACCAAAGTAAATCACCAGCTATAAATACATCATCGTTTGGGGCGAATAGTATTTCTAAATTTTCCTTTATTTTAACAATCCATTCATATTGTTTAGTATTATCGGACATAGGGTTGCCATCACTATCAGGGTAGATGATTTCTGGTTTGATTTCTGGTGGTATAAGTTGCTGTACCATATCTAAATCTCCATTTTACCAAAGGTAAATAAAGTTTTGAACACAAGCAGTGGCACTGATGAATATATTAACAATTATAGTGATTTGCGATCGCTTTGCGTTTTTTTGAACCCCTAAACAAACTCCGTAGTTATTGCACTTGGCAAGTCCCGAATTTATGGAAGAAATCCGGGATTTTGTGCTTAAATTTTAAAGAGTGCCAAAACCTTTTTTCTTTTTCTCTTTCTTTTTCTTCGCTGGTGCTGCGCCCCCAGGATAACCGCGCCAGCCGGGTGAAGGACGATTTCCTGCGGCTAAAGGATTTCCACCCCCAAACATTCCTGGCATACCGGGGATGCCACCCTGTCCCATTTGCTGCATGAGCGATCGCATTTTTTGAAAGTCCGCCACTAGTTTGCTTACATCCGCTTCTCTGTATCCAGAACCAGCCGCTATTCTCTTTCTCCGACTGGGAGAACTAGATAATAAATCTGGATCACGTCTCTCTTTTCCAGTCATGGAATTGATCATCGCTTCACAGCGTTTTAACTGGGTTTCTCCCTGCTTTAACTGGTCATCGGAAAGCTTGTTCATACCCGGAATCATCTTCATGATTCCACCTAATGACCCCATGTTTTTCAACAACCGCATTTGCTTGAGAAAGTCAGTAAAATCAAATTTCGCTGACAGGATTTTCTCCTGCATTTTCTCCGCGTCTGCCAAATCTATCTCTTCTTGGGCTTTTTCTACTAGGGTGAGAACATCCCCCATGCCCAAAATCCGCGAAGCCATGCGTTCCGGGTAAAATGGCTGCAAGGCCTCGACTTTTTCCCCCACACCCACAAATTTAATCGGCGCGCCGGAAATTTGCCGCACAGATAACGCTGCACCACCTCGGCTATCCCCGTCCATTTTTGTCAGGATTGCCCCTGTAATACCAATTTTATCATGGAAGCTGCGCGTTAGATTTGCCGCTTCTTGCCCGGTCATTGCGTCCACAACCAGCAAGGTTTCGTCGGGTTCAACTACCTGTTTAATACGGGCTAATTCCGCCATCATCCCTTCGTCTATTTGCAACCGTCCGGCAGTATCAATAATTACTGTATTTATGCCTTCTGCTCTGGCGCGTTCCACACCCTGACGGGCAATTTCTACGGGGTCTGCCTCAATTCCCAGTTCAAAAACTGGTACGTCAATTTGCTTACCCAGAGTGATTAATTGATCAATTGCTGCGGGACGATAAATATCCGTAGCCACTAATAAGCAACTACGCTCTTGTTTGCGTAAATGTAAGGCTAATTTGGCTGTGGCTGTGGTTTTCCCGGTCCCTTGTAAACCAGCCATTAACACAACGGTGGTTTTCCCTGTAACTTCTGCTAAGGGAACATTTTCCTCTCCCATGACCCGCACCAGTTCATCATAAACAATTTTGATGAATTGTTGGTCAGGACGCACACCGCTGATAACTTCAGCCCCTTGTGCTTTGGTTTCAACTTCGCTAATAAAATCTTTAACGACTTGAAGATTAACATCTGCTTCCAACAAAGCCCGACGCACTTCCCGTAAAGCGTCTTGAATGTTAGATTTTGATATTTTATCCTGTCCTCGCAGTTTTTTCCAGGCGGATTCTAAACGGTCAGATAGTGCATCAAACATAGTTCAGTTACAATGTAGTTAGTCTGTTGAGAATATTTGGTAAGTTTTTCAGGATCTTCAATACCCAGCTTATCCGACTCTAGCAGTCCATTGATCTGGTAAACTGTAACTTTCAAAGTGTTTTATTTAGTAATAAGTATCCTCAGCTATAGAAAAAAGAACCACTTTAGACAGAGAGGATACGGAGAAGTCAGGAAAACTGCTGTATTTTACAAAGGAATCTATATGACAAAAACATGAGCGAAAAAATAGACCATGACCGTTTATTTAAAGAACTGATATCCACATTTTTCATAGAATTTATAGAACTATTCTTTCCCCAAGTTCTTAAATATCTAGATACCAACTCAGTGTCATTATTAGACAAAGAATTATTTACAGATGTTACCGCAGGAGACAAATATGAAACCGACTTAATAGCCAAAGTCCAATTTTTAGGTAAACCTTCTTACTTTCTCATTCATATTGAGGCCGAATCAGGAGCAAAACCGAAATTTAATCAAAGAATGTTCCGTTATTTTTCCAGATTACATGAAAAATTTGACTTACCAATTTTATCCGATAGTCATTTTTTCATATTCTTCTCCCAAAACCTTAGCCATAAATAACTATCAAATCAGCTTTCCTGATTTAGAAGTGCTAAAATTTAATTATCAAGTCATACAACTAAATCAGCTAAATTGGAGAGACTTTTTAAATCGTCAAAATCCAGTTGCATCTGCTTTAATGTCAAAAATGAATATAGCACCAGCAGATAGAGCAAAGGTAAAAGCAGAGTGTTTAAGGTTGTTAGTAACCCTAAAATTAAATCCGGCAAAAATGCAATTGATATCAGGATTTATTGACACATATTTGCGACTGAATAAAATAGAAGAACAGACATTTAAAGCAGAAATAGGTTCATTAATACCAGCGGAAAAGGAGGAAGTTATGCAGATAGTTACTAGTTGGATGGAACAAGGTATTGAACAAGGTATTGAACAAGGTCGTCAAGAAGCAATTGTCAAGGAAAAAGATTTAATTGTCCGTCAAATCAAGAGAAAAGTAGGAAATATTGATATGGAATTAGAAAACCGCGTGAAAAGTTTAAATATCGAGGTAATTGAAGTGTTAGCAGAAGCAATATTTGATTTAGATACTGTGGAAGATCTACAAAATTGGTTAGATAAGCATGATTAAGTTAAAATTTATAAAACTGTACTTGACTTATTACAGCAGTTGCCCATATTCTGAGGTACAGATATTAATGATAAAAACATTGTGGTGCGGGCATACAACGGACAAACTCAGTACAAGTCTTGCCTGTTAAAATTGTACCTCAACCTTATGGTAATCTGCTGTAATTTATTGACAATCTCAAAAAAGAATTAGATAGTCTAGTCTAATCACTTGTGGAAATTGCCAAGCGAATCTGGTTAAGTTGAGGAGTGAGATTTTCTAATAAAAGCGTTGCTGTTTCAATAGATTTTACCATATCTTTTACAGCAATTAAGTCTTCTTCAGAGGAAACTTGTTTAGAAATATTTTTCATATCCTCTCCTACAATATATGTAGATTTTCTTAAATTATTAACCGCCTTCGTCAGATTATTAATCTCAGTTATAGTTACCTCTTTATTGGGTGATATCAAAATAGACAAAACATCTGCCACCTGTTCAAAATCTTTAGTAAAAGTATCAAGTGGAATCATATTATTCTCTATCCTCTTAACTGCTTTACCTCTTTGTAATGCCATAATTGATTGTCCTTTCAGCAATTGAACAGCAGCTTCCCTAAAACCAAATTTAGATTTAGCACTTTCCGGTTTCAGGGTTTTTGGTTGCCCGGTATTGTAATTGGCATTGAAATTTGTGTTGCTAACCAAAATATTAACAGTTTTAAATATATTCTCCAATATAGGACCGATGATAGGAATAGGAATAGGAATAGGTTTAACATCAACAATTTTATCCGATTGAGATGTTTTCCCTGCTAGTACAGGCTTACCCAAAAGAGTAGTAGCAAATAATGGACTTAGAAATAAAACCATTGTAAAATTAATTTTTTGTTCCCGGAAAGAAAATTTCATGATCATCACCTTTTTATGAATTACAAAAGTTGCCAATTTTAAAATTGAAATCCGTAGCCTATGCTAATACCAAGTCTCACACCGTCTCCCGCACTACCCGTGATGTCAATAGCCGCAGGAGTAATTACAATGGGTATATTCGCAAAAGGTGCGATAGACAGCCCTACATTTAAATCCTGACCAGTCCATTCAGTAAAAACATTCATCTGGTCAATTACCCTCAAACCAGCACTACCAAAAACACCCACGGAATCAGTATTATTAAAAATTTGACTCTCCGTGCGAAACCGTCCATTACCAAGCCCAGCATTAAGATACAGCCGACTAAGGGGGTCAAACTTGCTCTGCTTGAGTTTTACAACCTTGCTGACAACGCCATAAAGACTAGTATCGGTATCAGTAGCACCCCAAACTAAAGAATTTTCCAGCCCTACAGCAGCCCTAAAATTCCCCGGTAAAACCCGATGCAACTTAAAGGAAAAACTACCCCTCTCACCAAAGGTTTGATTGCTATTAATACCTAAATCGTTGATATTAATACCGACATCAAAACCAATGGTATGATCGGGATCACCTAAACCAAAAGTTATCCCCATACCACCATCAGCAGTCTGGGTAAAACGAGTCCGACTCTGAAAACCAGCGCCAATGCCCATATTTCCAAAAGAAGCACCATAGGCGCTCGGTACGTCAAAACTATCACCAGGGGAAGAAGTCCAAATAAACTCAGGAATGTTGTTCTCTAAGACCTGTAGCCGTTTCTGTAAGTCTTGAATTTGCCTATCCAGTTCTCCTGGAGTCGGGGAGACTGCTGGTGTTGTTGTTTTGCCAGGTAAGGTATTTTCATCATTCACAACATTTTTCTGAGCCAACACCGTGGGAACTGAATCATTTTTTGTTGTTTGTGTCTCAATGTTAGAGAAAACAGGTAAAACTGAGGTATCATCAGAAATAGATAGATTCCCAGGCTGGATTATGTTTGGGTCTGATTGGTTGGTTTGGGCTAAGGCTTCAATATTATACCCATCGCTAGAATAACTCTGAGCTAAAGCCAAGCCCGGAATCAGGCAACAAAACAAGGTGGTCATAGTTCCCAACCTTTGCAGGAGGTAAAAATTGACGTGACTCATTGTTGTTTTAGTGCAGATAGGGAATTTTTATTTGATACTTTATACTTTTACTTTAATTGTGAATTTTAACAACCCAGAAAAATACGGATTTAAACATCTCTTTTGTGAAATAATTTTAGAAGAAAAAAAACGGAAAAAATTAGAAAAAATCGGGTCAACTTTTGCTACAATACTTACAACCCTTAGTATGTATAGTTTTCATGAATGTAAACGAAATTTTACAATTTGTAGATCGGCTGGTAGTTGAACACACAGGAAAACATCTGGATGATGTGCAAAGGGCTGTGGTGGTGGGAACATGGCAAAGACAAACCTATGATGATATTGCCCAGCAGTGCAATTTTAATAAGAATTATGTAAGTGATGTGGGGGCAGAACTCTGGCAACTTTTATCATCTGTCTTGAGTGAGGATATAAAAAAATCTAATTTTTGTTCTACGATTGAAAGATTTAGACTCACTGAATCACCAGTTATTATACAAAATCATCATCAAAGTAATAATAATCAAAGTAATAATAGTTTTAATATTTGCAACTATCCCTATGCGGCAAATCATAAATGCCAAAGAAATGAGCAAGAACTAACTTATCACGATTTAAGCACCGCGCCTCAAATCTTCGAGTTTTACAACCGAGAATCTGAACTAGAAATCCTTTGCTGTTGGCTACTCAAGCAAAATAGCCGTCTCATTTCAGTTTTAGGCCTACCTGGTATTGGTAAAACTACCCTAGTAAAAAAATTAATTGACCTGAATTATCAACATTTTGAAATCATTATTTGGAGAAACTTAACTTTTCCTAAAAGTCTTGATTTACTGATTAGTGATTTGTTGAAATGCTGCAAACAGCAACTCCAGGAAACATTACATGAACAATTTCAACAACTCTTGGATCTTTTCCAGCATCAAAAATGCTTAATTGTTATAGATGATGTGCAAAATCTTTTTATACCTGGTGAATTGGCTGGCGAATACCGACCGGAATATCGCAACTATCAAACATTTTTCCAAGCAATCAGGGAAACCTATCATCAAAGCCAGATCATTTTAATCAGTCAGGAAAAATGTCCAGAAATGCAATGCTTAGACAAAGAATTGTACCCCTTTCAATGCCTGGAATTGTTAGGAATAAATAACAGAGAAATTCTGGAAAATATGGGGTTAAAAGATGAAGATAATTGGCTGAATCTGATTAAGTTATATCAAGGTAATCCCCAATACTTAAAAGATATTGCTGCTTTAATAAAAGACTGTTTTGATGCGAATATTGCTGAATTTTTAGCTGATAATAAGTTAATCATTACTAGTCAGATGAAAAGGCAGTTTAAACAATTATTTGATCGATTGTCATCTGTGGAAAAGCAACTCGTTTTAGAACTAAGCAAAATTGAAAACCCCGTGGTTCGAGAAAGTTTAAAACAGTCCCTGAATTTATCATCTATTGAATTTATTAATGGACTACAATCTCTACAACAACGCTATCTCATCATCAAAACCAAGGCAGATAAAACTCTGTTTCATTTGTCTCCTATTTTTAGGGAATATGTCAAATCACTTCTTAAATAAGTAGATTGGGACTTAGGTAAGATGTGCCTACAAACCTTATTTTTACCAAGGGTAATTCATGAATTACGCCTACTTTTGTTCTTTTTCGTGGGAATGCTAGCAACTTTGGCGGCCAAGATGCCCAGACCACAAGATTTTAATCATTCCTATTCATGAAAAAGAAAAAATTTCGCATTTTAAGAGTTAAAGGTATTGACTTGTGCTGGGGAATTTGGTATAATAGTTTCTGATAAGGAAGAACTATCTTGCAGTAATTGTATTTAATTATAGAAATCGCCATACATCAGATCCCAGACTTCTTGAAGAAATCCGGGGTCTGATGGACTAGGAATATAGGAAAATTTAAGAATGAGAATCTTGGGGTAAAATCATTTCTCGAATGGCTGTGGCTGTGGCTGGGGCGAGTAAAACACCATTGCGATAGTGTCCCGTAGCCAGAAGAACATTAGTAAAACCCGGTAACTTATCAATAACTGGTGCTGGTCGTCCTTCAGGACGGGGACGCAGTCCCGACCAAGTGCGGAGAACCTTAGCGGCGGCTAAATCTGGGGTAAAAGCGATCGCTTGTTGTCTAACAGCATCTAATAATTCTTGATTTGGCGGTATTTGGTCTTGATCATTAGGAAATTCTACCGTTGCACCAACCCAATAATCACCATTGCCCATGGGGACAATATGCACATCATTACCAGTAATCACCGGTTGAAAATCAGGATTTCCTAAAGTCCGTCCTAAACTTAGATATAAAGCTTGTCCCAGTACCGGACGGATATTTACCATCTGATCTAATTTTGCAGTTAAAGCCGTTGAACCCAAACCCGCAGACATGATAAACCAATCAGCGGTGACTTTACCCTGTGTAGTTTCAATAAAATTACATTTGTGTGCTTCTCCCAATCCTTTTTTGATGTGTAAGGGTGTTGGGGGGGGAGGAGGTGGGGTTTCTGTACCCGTAACAGACACACCAAATTGAAAATTTACCCCATTGCGTTGGGCGGCATCTACTAAAGCTAAAGTTAAAGCTGTAGCATTTAATTGTAGATCTTGGGGAGAATAGACAGCCCCAATACTTTGGGGATAATTAACTTGAGGACAATATTTTTGGAGTTGTTCTTGATCCCAAACTTGTAATTGCCAACCTTGGGATTGACGAATTTCCCGCAATTGTTCCCATTCTGAAAGTACCTCAACGCCACTTTCTAGGGGACGCTCTAAATTTTCCGATAACAACATGACGATTCCTTGACGGTTACAGGGGATTTTCCGCCCCGTAATTGCTTCTAATTCAGGAATCAAAGTTCCATAGCGTTGGATGCTACTTTCTCGCATTCGCCAAGCAATACCCTTAGTTTTACTGCTAATTACACCCATTAATACACCGAGGGCGGCGCTAGTAGAACCTTGTGCCGGTTGTTTTTGCTCAAAAACAGTGATATTTAAACCTTTAACTTGGCTCAGTTCATAGGCGATCGCCGCCCCAACCACACCACAACCGATAATTACTACATTCATGGTTTTCGCACTTGAGTCAGGGGTGAAGAATGAAAAGTCTTCCTCTCCACCCTATCACTCCATCACCCTAGCATTTTGTGATTCAAGACTCGAAAGCAGGCAGGAAGCAGGGAGTAGAGGGAGAATTATAATAAATTATATATATTTATTATTCTTTACCCTATTCCCTGTTTCCTCCTACCTGTTGCCTGTGGCCTTTTCCTTTAGCTACTTTTTTCGGGAACTAGTTCTAAGAACTTGTCAATATCCGCAAAAGCTTGTTTGTAGTTACTCAAAGCCTGACTGGTATTGCCAACGGTAGCAGATTGGTCTATTTTTACTAAGTCATTCAACAAATCTTTAATGATTTGTCTTGCCTTTCCCTGGTTCTGCTGTGCCAAATTGGGGACTACATAAGTCATATTTAACTTAGCTTCCGTCATCGGTCCATGGATAAAATTGCCGACTTTTATCCATTCACCCTCAGAAATCAAGCTTTTCAGTTCCCCTTGGCGATCAATTACCGCTTTAATTCCCGGAACATACTCCTGAATTTTAGCAACTTCCGCTGCTGTATAAGATGGTGGTAAAGTAGCAACACTAGGACCACCACAACCAATCAGGAATGTTGCTAATAATACGAAAATCAGTGAGAAAATAGAACGTTGACGCACCATAAATGGAAATTAATTTTTTCTTTGGTTGCCGATGAACAGTGTTATTTTAGATCGCTATGTAATCAACCGTTACAATTAACTTAGGTTTTTCTGTCTTTATCTTCATCTTCCCTCCAGGCTAACCGAATATAGGAGATTATTGAGTGAACGCAGCCGAACAAGCCACAAACGTCGAATTTGCCAGCAAAATTGCTACGGTGGTCAATTTGTTTAAATACGAATTTCCTGATGTCAAATCTGATCTCAAACCCTGGCATAATGACCTGGAAACCAGAGAATTAGTAGATCCAGATTCCATTGACATCGGTTTTCACTTCCCAGGTGTCAGCAAATCTTGGCGCTGTCGCAGTATTTTAATTCAAATTCGATTTTATCAAGATCCCATCACTGATCACCGTCGCGCCATTGGTGTGGAAGCGGCTGGATTTGACCATCGTGGTGAAGTTTGGCGACTTTCTACGGTGGAAACCTGGAGTTTTATCGGTGATTCTGTACCTTTGGCTGTTGTTGGGGAAAAACTCAAACAGGTTTGTCGGCAAATTTTAGAGGTGTTTAATCGGCCGAGTCAGTAAAAATAACAGTAAAAATAATTAGTTTTTCTTTAGTTTTTCTGTTGATCTAACGCCCATTCCCACCTTTGCTTTAAATCATTACAGTGATTAGAGGGTAAAACTTGATCATGTTGAAGTCTACCAACGACAATTCCCGGTGCAATATCAATCTCATTAGCAAACTGGATAATATTGGTTTTACTAATTTGTGAAACTGAGTCCAGAAATCGTTGTAAATCTCCAGGAGGAATGAGTATATCCGCAGAGAATTTGTTAGCTTCCTGCTCTTTTTCTTGATCCTCAACGGAGATAATACCTGTTCCCTCAAGAAAGAAATCCCGCTTACCATGTAGTAAAATATGACCAGCTTCATGGAAGAATGTAAACCACAAATGATCATCAGTTTTATACCGCAAACTGAGTTGAATAAGGGCTTTGTCAGCATTCAACCAATGAGTTGCACCACTAGTTCGCATTTTCGGAAGTTCTGGCAGAAAAACCACAGCTACACCAGCTTCTGCGCATAATTGTATTAATTTTGCTTGGAAAATTTCTGGTGGTTCTAATGTGAGAGTACGGATTTTTTGTAGTGTCTCTTTAAACTTATTGGCATTGTAAGGAGCGCAAACAATTGCCGATGCTTCGATTTCTCCCCGACGTAACCAAGCAGATACAGCTTTAGGGTCGCTTTGAAATGCTTGAGATTGACGAAAATTTATATGATGATTCAACCATATACCCTCCCATTGTTCAGGGGAGGCGACGGCGAAAAAATTTAACACTTCCCGCAGTTGCTCTACTTTATCCCCACAGCGGCGAATCCAGCCAGATTTAATCATAGCTGTGACAGGAATTTCTTTCAGCCAGGGTACTTGTTTTGCTAAACGCTTTTTTTCTTCCTTTTGTGCTAAAAATTCCCGGTAATGTCGTTCGTGATTGTTCCAAAAACTGGCTGGGATATTGAATACCCGTTCTAGTTGCAATGCTGTTTCTGGGGTAATTGCGGCTTTACCCTTAATAATTTCATTAATTGTTTTTTTTGGTCTTCCTGTCCGTTCAGCCAGTTCTGCTTGGGTCATACCCCTATCTTCCAGCACTTCCAACAGGGTATCCCCCGGAGGTGAAACGTAATCTGGATTGTACCGATTTTGGATCTTACTTTCCATGATAATTCTCCACGCCGATTATTTTTACGGTAGTTACTTGATTCCAGTCGAGACCACCATCTAATTTGGTGGGAATTGGGTGATTTGCAGGTTCAAAGATGAGTCTGTATGGATGATCCAAGTCAAGCGCTAATTGACCTGCTCGATCATGAACTAATTCGTGGCAACGTCCAGGAACATTTCGCATATCCTCTAGTACGTTGGCGTAAAGTAAGGAATTGAGCCGTTTTTGGATGCGTTTTGCTCGATCTGCACCATGATTTTTGACTAAAAGGCGTTGGTTATTGCACTCTTCTTCAAATTTGCTATTCTCGAATACAATATCCATTATACCAATTTTTCATAAATATTGTTAACCTTTAAGGTTAAATATATTTTAGGCTTTAAATGCAAAAATAACGGCAATAGCCCAGAAAAGAGGTTTAAATTCTTACATAATAGAACTCATGTACTAAATTAAAGTCTGACTCAAAATTACTCATGATCAGCTTTGCAACTACCATCTAGACAGTATACTGATTGATAGGTTTGAGAACGCTTCCCAAACAATGTATAACGATGATCCCGAATTTGTTCATAAAACCTATCCCCTGCCCATTTCATCCCCGGTAACGCCCGATACGCATCCACAAATATACTACCCAAAGGCAATAGTCGTCCAATTTCCTCAGCAGCATTACTACCTTGCCAACGTTTCTCTGTGGCATTACTATCAATTAAAATCATCCCCTGTTGACAATCTATTGAAGTAATTCCCCATTGGCATAATGTCTCTTCATCTTGCATAGAAACGTAGCGAAACAGTTTCCCTTGGTCTAAAGTTTCCAACAATTGGACTAAAGTTACACAAAGATTACAGTTGCCATCATAGATCACGTAGTAGTTCATAAAATTATTAGCCATAGTATATTTTTGGTAAGTATCTTACTTTTTAGTGTGTATTTGGGAATTTACCTGTAACTACTTTACTATATAAACAGATGAAAAATATTTATTATCTGGTACAAACAACTAACTATTAATAGTAAGGTGGAATCATGACTCAAAATACCATTAATTATGTAATTCATGATGGCGATGCCCGTGGACATTATCATATTGACTGGCTCAATAGTTATCATACATTTTCTTTTAGCAGTTTTTATGATCCCAAGCGGATGGGATTCCGTTCTTTGCGAGTAATTAATGATGATCGCATTGCTGCTGGTGCAGGATTTCCCACTCATGGACATAAGGATATGGAAATTCTTACTTATGTTTTATCCGGTGCTGTTGAACATAAGGATAGTTTAGGCACAGGTGCGGTAATTCTTCCTGGTGAAGCACAGGTTATGAGTGCGGGAACGGGAATTATGCACAGTGAATTTAATCCTTCTCAAACAGAAGAATTACATTTACTGCAAATCTGGATTTTACCAAATCAGCAAGGACTAAAACCTAGATATGCACAAAAAGCTTTTTCTATAGAAGAAAAGCGGGGAAAACTGCGGTTAATTGCGGCTGAAGATGGACGAGATGGGGCTGTAATTATTCACCAAGACCTATCCTTATATGCGGGAATTTTAGCACCAGGTGAGGTGGTAAATTATCACGTTCAAAATCATCGTTATGCTTGGTTACAAATAGCTAAAGGTGAAGTAGTTTTTAATAATCATAAATTAAAAGCAGGAGATGGTGTAGAAATTACAGGAGAAGAAAAATTAACAATTAGCAGTAATTCAAATGGGGAAATATTACTGTTTGATTTAGGTTAAAATACAGACTAGTATCGGCGAAAGTCAAAAGTTAAACCGAAAACAGTGTTTATTCAGATTCAAAGGTTATGCGCTCAGACTGATATGCGGGTGGTTCAACATGAATTAAAATCCTGACTGGACTGAAACGTTCTTCTAGTTGTCTTTCTACTTCTTCGGTGATAATATGAGCAGTCTCTACATCGCGTACATCTACAATTAAGTGCATTTCTATAAATACTTGACGACCGATGACACCACGGGAGGCGATATCATGACAGTTAATGACACCAGGTACGGAAACTGCAATTGTATGAATTATTTCTGGAGCGATCGCCATTTGGTCTACTAGCCAAGGTAAATTTTCTTTTAAAACTGACCAACCACTCCAAAATACCAGTAAAGCCACTGGGAACGCCAGTAGGACATCTAACAACTGATAACCCAACCAAACCCCAATTAAACCACCGATAACGGAGATTGTCACCCACACATCACTCATGGTATGGGTAGCATCAGCGACTAAAATGGAACTACCGACTCTTCTCCCGACATTGCGCTCATAAAAGGCGACAAAAATATTTACTCCTAACACAATCAGTAATAACCACAGTTCTATAGGTGATACTCTCACAGGTTCACCACCTTTGATAATTCTTTCTACTGCACCTTGGACAATTTCAAAACAGGCTATACCTAAAAATGCAGCGATACCTAAAGCCCCCACTGCTTCAAATTTATTGTGTCCATAAGGATGCTCTCGGTCTGGTAATGGTGAAGAAAACTTAATAGCAACTAATCCTAAGACATTATTAGCACTATCTGTCACACTATGTAAAGCATCCGCTAGTAAACTTAAAGAACCTGTCCAATAACCTACAACGACTTTTAAACCCATGACGAATACATTCAGCAGGAGAGTGATAATTAAAACTTTCCTAACTTCAGTGCGGTTATCGTAAGTCATATATTTATAATTGTGATTTGTGGAAAAAAGAATAGAGAATTTATTCTCTTACTGTACAACAATAGGTATTTATTTCTAGGAATAAATATACAGGAAATAGGTCAAAATTTGCTAATTAAGAATTAATATCTTTATTACACAAAAAGATTCTCAACTTCTTTGAGAAGTTGGGTATCTGGGAGCATCTTGAGGTAATATGGATAATTACGAATTATTTTTAATAAGTAGCTTATGTCTTTTGTACCTTTAACACTAAATCTAGTAGAAGGTTCTGTTTCCTTCAGTTTTTCACCCCAAGCAGCGCAAGAATTAAAAGCAGAAATCAATGAATTAATGAAAAGCCTCAAAGCTGTTGCTGCTAAAACCACCCCAGGTACAGGTAAAGTTAGCCCCCAACCCTCCCTGGAGTATCGTTATACTGGGGATGTATTTGTGGAGATATTTTGTAATCCTAATATCTGGCCTACTCCCTTTGCGGCTAAAGTTTTGTTAACAATTCGCAATTTAGGTATTCGGTTGACAACAGAGGCGGAACTTACCCGCGTTATTGAGGATCTTAATCAGTATTTAGAGCAGTTTTAAATTAGGTAGTAGGGAAGAAGGGGAATTTTTGCCAATAAACATCTGGTGAAAATTAAATGTGCGTATATCTCACTCTCATACAGAGTATGGGAATGAGATCACCAGATAAGTTAGCACCCCTGACTAAACTTGTCACCAAATTCCGGTGGAGCTATTGTTACTAAGCTATTTTTTGCTTGGACTTGCTTTATGAAACATTCTATGTATATACTATGTAATAGGATTTTCAACCAGACAACACCCAAAGTTACCAAGTATGGATTTGGCAATATGAGCAACTCAGTATATAAAGTATTTGCAGAAATCGAGTCTAAAGCCAAACTACTAGCTCAATATTGGGATAACTTTCATACGGAAATATCCCAGCACCTACCGGAGAGTTATCAACCGGAAATACAAGAACTTACCGATAAATTAGAAACAGCATTAAATCAATTAGTCTACGAACTACAAAATCCTACTCTCACCCTGGCCACAACGGGAACTACCAGCAGTGGTAAAAGCACTCTGGTTAATTTGCTATGTGGTGCGGAAATTGTCCCGGTTGCAGTTAGTGAAATGAGCGCTGGTGCAGTGACCATTGAGTATAGTCAAGAAAAATCTCTGATCATTCATGAAACACCAGGGGCGTTATGGGAATGTGGAGAATGGAGAGGCATTAGTGACGATAAAATTTATCAACGTCTTTATCAAGCAATGATAGGTTATATCGAAAATAGAGAAACCCAACCTAATTTAGCCTGTCCCCAATCTACAATTACTTATCCTTTTCGACTGTTAAAAGAATCTCAATTACAATTACCAAAAGCAACAAGAGTAAGAATACTTGATTTACCTGGTTTAGCTTATGTGGGTGATCAGGGTAATGCTAATGTGATTAAACAATGTCGAGAGGCTTTGTGTATAGTTACTTATAATAGTGCTGAGACAGATTCTCAGAAGGTAAAAAGTTTATTGCAAGAGGTAGTACAGCAGGTAAAAGATTTAGGTGGTTCTCCAGCGCGGATGCTTTTTGCACTGAATAGGATTGATGTTTTTCGAGCCGATAGAAGCTGGCCAGAATCAGAAAATCGGTTTGTAGAAAAAGCTATTCGTGATATTAAAAATGAATTAACTGAGCAATTAAAGGAATATACCGAAGATATTGAAAATTTAAAAGTAGTTAAACTGAGTACATGGCCTGCTTTGTTAGCTTTGCAAATTCAAAACCAAGATGATTTTTACAGTGCTGAAGCTTGTAAAAAAGCCGATAATCATTTTAATGGCTTAATTGAAGATATTTTAGAAGATTTGCCACGTAATACACAAAAATGGAATAGACACGATAAAAATAGAGTTGCTGAAGCATTATGGGAGAAATCCTATGGTGAGGAATTTCAGGAAAATCTCAGGGAACATATTAATAAACATTTTCCCCAGTTAGTAATTCCCCAAATTATAGAACGTTTTAATATAGCTGCTGGAAATGCGATCGCGGAATGGGCAACACAGACAACAAATGCTGTGCTTAATAGTTCGGAGGAACGGTATCAAGAAGAATGTGAAAAGATATCACAGATTAGATCATCAATTGAGCGTTTCTTACAAATTAGCGATACAAATTTAAGAAAACCTTTTGAAAAATTAGATACAAAAGTTAAGCAAGTTCTAGCAGAGGAATTAAAAGAGGAATTAAAAGATGATGCTGTAAATCATATCAAAAAGGCAATTGCGGAATTGCAAAATGTAGCACCATATAAAGAATTGGGAGAAAAATTATCTCCCCTGTTTGGATGGCGTGATGCGTTAAGAAAAGGACTTCAGGAAGTATTAGAAGCGGTAGCCAAGTCTTTAGAAACTGGTAAGATAGACTTAAACAATCCAAATTTGAAAAAGGCAAATATTTCAGATGTAAATTTACTATCCAGAAACTTAAATCATTTAGTCAACTTGGGTTATACTGCTGCCGTTGCTAAAGAAGGTAAAACAATGGAAGCAAAGACAGAGGAAGAGAAAAATCAACTTCAAAAAATCAATGAAGAACTGAATGAATTAGCTATCCACCTCAATATTGTCATAGAGGATGTATTAAAGCAAATTTCTACCCAAGAATTAAATAGGATTTATGAAGCTGTATCTCAACTATTTCGTCACCATTTGTCTTATACTGAAGATGGATTAAATACAATTGCACCTGATATATCTATCAAGTTTTCTGATTATCAACTCAATCAAGTTGATCATCAACTAACATTCAATTTTCAGTTTACAGCAGGATTTGCGATTACACAAGGAACATGGCTAGAAGCAATAAAGATTGAAAAAAAGCGAAGAGATTGGTACACATTATGGCTTTGGGAACATACTTTTTATGAAACCCAATATGAAACCCGTTCTAGTGATAATGCTCAAGTACCTAGTGTGGAAGACTTACTAGCAGGTTGGATTATCCAATCACAAGGTGAACAAATTAAAATAGTAAATCAAATTGCGCGTTGGTTGTTAGAACAAATTGACGTTCTAAAAAAAAATGTAAATAATATTCAGAATGATATTCTTGATCGTTATCAAGAAAAACTGGATAGAGCTAACCAAGAAATTACCTTAGATTATGAAAAACAAAAAGATGTTTGGCTACCTATGCAAGCAAAAGCTCAAAATCTATCAGCAGAATTTTCTGGTTTAGAAACTTCCTGGAAATTCAAGAACTAATCTTGTAAGTAAAATAAGATCTATCCATCCAAAAATACAATGATATGAGCAACAAAAAACTAGTATCCTCCCCAGGTCAAAACTTAAAGACCCTTTATGAACAAGTTTTTGAAAAAGTTTATCCCCACATAAACGGTCATAAAAAAGGAATTCTCTTTACAGTAATACATTTAATAGTTCCAGAAAATGCCCAAGAAATTCTCTCATTATCAAATATTAGTGATAAAGCATCGGTAGAAGAGGACTTATCTATATTATCTGACATCATTGATATTTTTGTGAGTACGCCAAATGGTAAAAAACAACAGATCACAGCACAGTTCCAAGAAGTCTTTAACAACTTACTGGATTTGAATAAATATGAAAATAATGATCTCAAGCTATTTCAAATTGTTGTGATCGGATGTTTAATTGTAGGAGCTTCTGCTTGTCTTTCATTTCTCAGAAAAGCACAACAAAGCCCTAAAAATATACCATCAAATATACCATCAAATATACCATTAGGTAACTCTTCACCACCACAAAAAAATCCTCAATCCTTGTGTTTGGTCGTACCGGCTTCGGTATTAGGCGGAAATATCAAAGAAAATTATCCCATTAATATCTCTGAGATAGGAAAATTAATAGATAATTCTGCATATTTTCTCTGTATAGAACCAGCACAAGCAGATACTATACAAAATCAGCTAGAATTAACTGAGGAAAATATTACGAATGTAAGTGAACAAAGAGAAGTTTACATCAGAATTAACATTGCTGATGCAGAAGAAATCATCGGAAAAAAATTTCCATATATTTTAAAGAGATATCTTCCTGCTAATGGAATAGGTGTGGTGAGAAAAATAGCTTGTCTTAAATATTTATCTGTATCTGGTTTAGACGAATTTAACCGCATTTTTTGAAGAAATTTATCCCGTTATCCCGACATAAAAAATGAAAAAAAGGAGTCTTAGGTTAAGTGATATATTCAATAGTTCTACAAGAATCGGCGACAAAAATTTGCTCATCATTTGGTATTGTTAGTAAAGCATTATTAAGAGATAACCTCTTGAGTCTTTTTGTGAGTACGTCAAATGATCAAAAACAACCCCTTAACAACTTACCGGATTTGAGTAAATATATGGAAAATAATGATCTCCCATTACTGATGATTGTTGCAGGATGTTTAATTGTAGGATTTGCTGCTTATCTTATATATCTTCAGCAACCACAAAGTTCTAAAACTATACCATCAGGTAAATTTTCACCACCACAAAAAAATCCTCAAACTGTATCACCTGTATCCTTGTGTTTGGTTGTACCAGCCTCGGTATTGGGAGGAAATATAAGAGAAAATTATCCTATTGATATCTCTGATTTAGAAAAATTAATAGATAATTCTGCATATTTTCTCTGTATAGAACCAGCAGAAGCAGATATGATACAAAATCAGCTAGAATTAACTGAGGAAAATATGACGAATGTAAGTGAACAAAGAGAAGTTTACATCAGAATTAATATTGCTGATGCACCAGGAATCATGGGAAAAAAAGTTCCATACATTTTAAAGAGAAATCTTCCTGCTAATGGACAAGGTGTGGTGAGAAAAATAGCTTGTCTGAAATATCTATCTGTATCTGGTTTAGAAAATTTTAACCGCATTATTTAAGGAGTATCTACAATGGATTGGAAAACAGCATCTTCCTACTATGAAACCCGTTTAACCGACGCTTTAAACATCCAAAGACACGCGGTTAATTTAGCCAACTTACCTCAAGCAGAAGTTCCCCCTAAATTAAAACAAATCCTATTACAAGAAGCACAACCCGCACGTCGTCAACTGGAAAGACTCAAAAAACGGGAATTTCGCATTGCAGTAGTCGGGTTAGAAAAAGCCGGGAAAAGCACTTTTGTGAATGCTTGGTTAGAATGTGACTTACTTCCAGCGAAGGGAGGAAGATGTACATTTACTACCACACAAATTTATTCGGTTGAACATGAATCAGAACAAAGACTAGAAGTACAAGCAAAAACCGAAGCTGAATTTATTAACTTACTCAAAGAATTAGAAAAAGCTCAAGCCCAAGAAGATATTAATACTATTCGCACCAATGAAATCACTTTACAAGAAGTGAGACAAGAAGGAAATCTAACATTTCCATTTACGAGATTAGAGGATATTCGAGAACCTTTAAAAAAATATGTAGCAGATGAAAAATATGCTCATGCTGTGTTAGAAGCGAGACTTTATACAAACAAACTTGCACAAGCGGAAGGGATTGTATTTTATGATGTTCCTGGTTTAGATTCTGGTTTAGCAAAGCACGTTGACGAAGCTCAAGAAATGTTATCAGATTGTGATGCTGTGATATTAGTACAGCGTTTTACCAGTCTGCGAGAAAAGGAATTAGAAATCATTAAGTTTACAGAACAGGGAGATAAAAACGTCACCGTTGCTGATAAATTATTTGTATTTTTAAGTCGCATTGATTCATTAGGTAGTGCAGAAGCAATGAAAACCCACATTCAAGAAGCTGCTCAAGATTGGTTAAAACGGGCAAATTTACCAAATCATAGAATAGTTTCTGGTTCTGCTGGTGCATATTTGCTATTAAATAATATCGCTGGAGAACAAACTAAATTAGAAATAGGAGATACTCATGTTATTCAATCTCATTTGCAGAGATTAACAGGTATTGATGATGTGGAAATTCTCAAAACAGATGCTACTGGTATGCCGATAATTAAGGAGAAAATCTTTGATTATATTAATACCGAAAGAGTCGCTATTTTAAGGAAACGGTGTGAAGCTTCTTTAAATACAATTATTAGCACATCTGAAGAAATTTATCGTTTAGTTAGTAAAAATCATCCAGAAAATCCTGAACAGGCCAAGCTATTTGCAGAAAACAATCAACGGGTTTTATTTGCAGAATGGTGGAATCAAAAATGGTTAATCATTAAAGCTGATTTACAAAAATATTATGATACCTATGTTGTCAATAAAGCTGTAGAAGATTTAACTGCTAATTCCTTAACTCAAATAGAGAAGTTTCGAGAAGGATATCTGGAAATCGTTGATCAGGAAATGCAGAAACTCCGAGGGGAAACATTTAAAAAGAAAGATACTATCTTTTTGGCTAATTCTAATCCTGAATTTGATAGAATGAAAGCTAACTTTGCTTGGAGAGAGGATTTGTATAATGATATAAGTAGACTTTTATCTAATATTGCTAGACAATTGGCTTTAGAATTACAACATGAATCCTTAAACTTGGTTACATATATGACAAGTTTATTATGGGGAAGTGATCAAGTAAAAGCTAGGTTAATTGAAAATTCAGAAGATTATTTTTTAGCTAAATTGGAAAATAGTCTCAGTGTTTTATTTTTGCGGTTTGCGCGGCCTGTCGCAGAAGCATTAATTAGAGGTCCTGTTAATAGTGACACTCGCAATAAAATCATTAAAGGTCTGGGGGTAGATATTGAAATTGTTGACAATTATTATAGTGGTAAAGAACCTGCTTATAGTCTTTTAAAAAGATATGTCAAATATGGTGCAGATTTACTTTTTAACTTAGAAGTTCGTCAACAAGTATTGGGAATAACGGGAACAGTAACAGGAATAGCAACAGCAGCTATTAATAATGAAATACCACAACAAGCGGTAATTTTTGAAGTGGAAAATGATCTTAATGCTTTTGAGGAATATTTAAAGTTTGCAATTTTTAACGCTGCTAGTTTTGAATCCTATTGTATTCAAGAACTCAAGGGTTTAGTTGATAGTTTTCGAGAAAAGGAAGGTACTTGGACGGGGGTAGCTTTGAATGAATGGTTACAAGGAAATCCGCTTTTATTAGCGGAGATACCAAATAATTTAAATCATTTAAAATCACAAGCATCTAATTTAGAAGTTAGTGAAAGATTACGACAATTATCTATTGCTTTAAAAAGTAAGTAGGTGGGCGCTAAAAATTGTCGTTATGACAAAGGAACTCTTAACTGGGAACTCTTAACTGGGAACTCTTAACTGGGAAGGGGCTTCGCCGTGAGCGTCAGCCGAACGGTTTTGAGCAACTTTACTTTTCGTTACTGATGTCGGTTTTTTTCCGTTCACCTACTTAGCTTTAAAAAGTAATATTATGGAGAATGGGGGAAAGAATATCCAAAAAACATTAATATGTCAACAAAATTTTTTACTAATAGCGAAGAAAATACCCTAATTAACAAGTTTGCAGGGGTGTTTACATATAATCCTCATATTCAATATTTTGATGCTTTGGTAGGATATTTTAGAGCATCAGGTTATTTTAGGATTAGACCATTTTTAGACAAAGTTCCCCAGATTAGAATATTAGTAGGAATTAATGTTGATAAAATGCTGGCTAATGCTCAAAAATCAGGGCTGGAATTTTTTAAACATGAGGAAAGGACAAGAGCAGATTTTATTCGGGAAATTCAAAAAGATATTCAAAGTGCTAATTATGATCAAGAGACTGAAGAAGGGATTTTACAATTTATTGATGACATAATTCAAAACAAAATTCAAGTCAAAGCACATCCAGAAAAAAAGATGCACGCGAAGGTTTATATTTTACGTCCTGAACCATTTAATCAACATACACCAGCTACGGTCATAACTGGTTCTTCTAATCTCACAGATGCAGGTTTGGGTGGGGGAAATTTTTATAATTATGAGTTTAATGTGCAATTAACGGAATATGAGGATGTGCAATTTGCGACTACGGAATTTGAGAAACTTTGGGTTGAATCTGTTGATATATTACCAGTTGATATTAAAGATATTACTAAAGAAACTTATTTGAATGCAGAAACCACTCCCTTTGAATTATATATAAAATTACTGAGTGAATATTTTAGTGAATATGTTGGTGATCATATTAGTTATGATGCTGATTCTATGGGTGATTTACCGGAAAATTTTAAAAAACTTTCTTATCAAGTTGATGCTGTAAATGAAGGTTTTAATATGTTGATCAAGCACAATGGCTTTATTTTAGCTGACGTGGTGGGATTAGGTAAAACGGTAATCGCAGTTATGGTAGCTAAAAAGTTTTTAATGGAAAATGGCAGAAACAATACAAAAATATTAGTTGTTTATCCTCCAGCAGTAGAAAAGAATTGGAAAAACACTTTCAAAGATTTTAATATTGACAAATATACCAAGTTTATCACTAATGGTAGTCTTGATAAGATATTAACACAACATGAAGATTATTGGAACAAGGAAGAATATGATTTAGTGATAGTTGACGAAGCCCATAAATTTCGTCATCATAAAACTGGTGCTTTTCAAAACTTGCAATTAATTTGTAAAAGTCCCAGAATAAATCAGGGTTTAATTCCCGGTAATCAAAAAAAAGTAATTTTAATATCTGCGACACCTTTAAATAATCGTCCAGATGACATTTATTATCAAATTCAAATGTTTCAAGACGCTAGACAGTCAACCCTACCAATTACAAATTTAACTGCTTTTTTTAATCCTTTAATGGAACAGTATAAAAGTTTGAAACGATTTGAAGAATTAGATGTGAATAAGCTCAGAGCAATTTATGGAGAAATTAGGAGTAAGGTAATTGAACCTATTACTATTAGAAGAACTAGAACAGATTTAGAAAATATTATTGAATATAAATTAGATTTAGCAGCGCAAGGAATTATATTTCCTCAAGTAAAACCACCTCAAAAAGTGGAATATCTTATGGATGAAAAATTAAATGAGTTATTTCATAAAACTGTGATTTATCTGACTGGTAAGGAACAACTGACATATAAACTTACATATAGTCGTTATCAAGCTATTGCGGGGTTAAATCCAGAAATTCAAAGTAAGTATTATGAAAATGCGGAAACGGTTTCTAAATCTTTAGCATTTATCATGAAAACCCAATTAGTGAAAAGATTGGAAAGTAGTTTTTATGCTTTTAAAAAATCATTAACTAATTTTCAACAAGCAACTAAGAGAATGATTACTATGTTTGCTAATGATAAAATATTTATAGCTCCTGATACTAATATTAATAAGTTGTTAGATAAGGGTTGGAGTGAGGAAGAAATCGAAAAAGAAATTGAGAGACTAAGCGAAGAAAATCCTAAAAATCAAACTTTTAAAAGTACGGATTTTAAACCTGATTTTATTGAAAGTTTAAGGAAAGATGCTGAAATTTTAAGCGAATTAGTGGAAGATTGGAACGCAATTGAAAATGATCCGAAATTAGATGTATTTATTACTAAATTAAATAATCTGTTTTTTGATAAAAAGATGAATTTAGAAGGTAAATTGGTGATATTCTCTGAATCAAAGGATACTGTTGATTATTTGTCCCAGGCTTTAAAGGCTAAATTTCGCAAAGATGTCTTGGTAGTTTCTAGTGAAAATAGAAAACAGCTTTATGATACTATTGTTAGTAATTTTGATGCTAATTGTGCGGTGGATAAACAGGTAAATGATTATAGTATTATCATGACTACAGAGGTTTTAGCAGAAGGTGTAAATTTACATCGTGCTAATGTGATTATTCACTATGATACACCTTGGAACTCAACTAAGTTAATGCAAAGAATTGGCCGAGTTAATCGCATTGGGACAAAGGCCAATGCAATTTATAACTATGTTTTTTATCCCTCAGCACAGGGAGATTCACAAATTCAGTTAAACAAAACTGCTTTGATGAAAATTCAGGCTTTTCATACTGCATTTGGAGAAGATAATCAAGTATTCTCTACTGAGGAAATTTTAGATGAAGTTAAACTTTTTAGCGGGAATTATCAGGAAGAACAAGACGAAAGATTAAGATTTTTGTACTTTTTAAGAAACTTTAGAAAAAAACATCAAACTTGGTTTGAGAAAATCCAAAAAATGCCGTTAAAATCGAGAGTAGGTAGAAATTCCACTGCAATTAAAAAACCTGCTTTACAAAATGGTACAATTGCTTTTTTAAAGACAGATAAAAAATTTGAGTTTTATTGGATAGATAGTCATAACCAACCCAGAGAGATTACACCCTTAGAAGCATTTAAAATATTTGAAGCTGATGAAAATGAAAAACCTGAAGAATTAATCGCTAACCATCATGATCACATAAATAACGCTATCAAGCATTTTGAAAGGATAGAATATAACTTAGTACAATCACAAATAGATCCAGAAGCGTTCGGAGGTGTAGCCCAAAATGCTAAAAAGTTCCTGTCTCAAATTATTAAACATCCTAAAATTATGGAAAAACAAAGGGAAAATATTAAGAAAATTATCATGTTAATTGATATAGGAAAATACACTAATTTACCTGCGGATGTTGACAAATTACAAAAGAAAAAGTTAAAATTAGATGTAGCTATTTTGGAACTTGATAAAATCGCTGAAAAATATAGTCTAGATTCAGCCAATTTCCTAAAAGGAGAAAAAAGAAAAGTTGAGAAACCAGTATTAATTATTTCTGAATCTTTTATATAATCATCTTACCCCTTTTCTAATATGGTGACAATACAACTAAGACAATTAACAGTACCACCAGGACATAGAATTATATTACACAAAATTTCTTGGCCGGAATTTGAAGAAATATTAACAGAATTAGGAGAAAATCGTGCTAGTAGATTAGCTTATTATCAGGGGAATTTAGAAATTAAAATGCCGTTACCTAAGCATGAAGTAGCGAAAGTTATTATTGGAGATTTAGTGAAAATTATCCTAGAGGAGTTAGAAATTGATTGTGAATGTTTTGGTTCAACTACTTTTAAACGTCAAGATATGAATAGTGGTATAGAACCAGATGATTCATTTTATATTCAAAATCATCTACAGATGATTGGTAAACAAAAAATAGATTTAACTATTGATCCTCCTCCTGATTTAGTCATAGAAATTGATGTTACTTCCAAAACACAATTAGATGCTTATTTAGCTTTAGCAGTTCCCGAAGTATGGCGATATGAAGATGATAAATTATACATTAATATTCTACAAAATGGTAAATATATAGAATCAGAAGTTAGTCCTAATTTTCCTAATTTACCAATTTTGCCAATAATTCCTCAATTCGTTCAAGAAAGTCGTATTTTTGGGAGAAGTCCTACTTTAAGGAAGTTTCGACAGTGGATAAAACAGCAATAAGAAAGAATTAAACCTGCGAATATAATTCGGTGCTACACAAACAAAGTTTACCTACGTGGACTAAGAAATGAATGTAATTAACCTATACCAAAATTATGAAAAAACAACAAATCCAAAACCTATTTAACCAACCCTACAACCAAGCTAAATGGAAACAATTTCTAGGACAAACATTTGCTAACGTGCAATTATTATCAACCCCTGA
>NZ_JACJPZ010000011.1:0-90118 GCF_014696335.1 Dolichospermum sp. FACHB-1250 | reverse complement strand
TTCCTCAATATGGGCTGCAACTATTTTTTCTCGGAGATCCACTGAATATGCTTTCATGACAGTATTATCTTTATTATTACTAACTGTACCTCATAACTTCGGAAACTGCTGTAAATTTTTTGTAGAGACGTTGCATAAAACGTCTCTATTTTCAATTGTATTAATCAATAATCATGAAAAACTTTAAATTCAAACCAGGATTTAAATGGTTAACCATCTTCGCAAGTTTAACAAGTGTTTCTCTTGCGGGTTGGTTGATTTTTGCCATATTTACCCAAAGTAAAATTCAAAATATCCCCGTTCGCATAGTAACAGCTACTCAAGACAAAGTAGAAGATAAAATTACTGGAGAAAGTGGCATATTAAAATTAGATAATCAAAGAAATATTAAATCTTCAATCACAGGAACAGTAGAACAAGTATTAGTCAAAATTGGCGACAAAGTTAAAAAAGATCAAATTTTAATCCGTCTGCGAGATACAGAAACACAAATTAAATTACAAGAATTTGCATCTGATTTGAAAGAGAAGAATTTACAACTTGTTGATAAACAATCATCTTTAAAAAGAGCAGAAAGTAAATTATTAGAAACTCAACAAGAATACAGAAATATTCAAAGTACCCATAGAAATGATATTAATAAGAAAAAAGATGAGAAAATCCGGGAAATCCAAAAGCGTAGATTAGAAGTCACCAGAAAAAAACAAGCTTTGACTGCTAAACAAACCGATTTAAAAGAATCAAAAGTTAAATTAGCGGAAAATAAACAACTTTTTGCTAAAGGGTTTATTTCGGAAACTGAATTAAAAGAGCAAGAAAAGAAAGTTATTCAAACTGAAACAGATTTAAGTAATGCTAAAGATGAATTATCTTTGAGTGATTTAGATTTACAACAACAGCGCTTAGAATTACAAAGTTTTTGGCAAGATGTGAGAAATAACAAATCTGAACCTCAACAAAAATTGAAAGAAGCTAAATCTAAAATTGACCAAGCTGTACAAGAATTAAACCAAGCTAAATTAGCACTAAATCAAGTTATGAGAGAAATAGATAAACTCAAAATACAACGTCAAAAGATTGCTGAGGAATTGAGAAAAACAGTAATTACTGCTCCTATTGATGGTGTAATTCTGAATTTACAAGCAAAATTAGGTGATGTAATTGAACCGAAAGGAGATGTTTTAGTTATTGGTGATCCTACTCAACAAATTGTGGAATTAAAGTTATCTCCTTTGGATGCAACTAAGGTTAAAATTAGACAACAAGCTGAAATTAGTATTGTTGGGTTTCAATCACAAAAATTAACTGGTAAGGTTCAACAAATATCTTTATTAGCTGGAGATACCCAAAATAATAATCAAGGTACAGATAATGTCAAAATTACAGCTATTGTGCGTTTAGATCAAGTTAATAAAAATATTGTTCCGGGAACTCCAGTGACAGTTGCTTTAATTATCGCTCAACGTGATAATGTGACAGTTATTCCTAGTGAAGCTATTCAAGAAAATGAATCAGGAACATTTGTTTGGATAAAAGATCAACAAGGTAAGGCTGTTAAAAGAATGATCAAAACTGGATTACAAGGACTAGATAATATTGAAGTTAAATCAGGTTTAAAAGCGGGAGATGAAGTATTAATTCCTTCTTTGGAAACTCCATTAAATGAGGGAGATCATGTTGTCATAAAAATGCAGTAATAATATAATGTTGTAGGGGTTTAGTATTGCTAAACCCTTACCGATAATCAAGAATAAATTTAACATATTTACCCCCATGAACATCAATGATTTATTATCTCTAACATCTAGCTCTTTACGCAGTAATCCCTTGCGCTCATTTTTGAGTAGTTTAGGTGTCTTTATGGGTGTATTTGCTGTGAGTGGAACATTACAAGTAAGTGATATTGGGAAAATATATTTAAAGACACAATTACAAAAAATGGAATCTCCGCAAATTTCTATTCAATCTCCCTATAACTCGGTTACGTCTCAAATAGAAAAATATCAAATCGAAGATTTAGTATGGTTGAAAACAAAATTATCTGGTTGGAAATATATCGCTCCTGTACAAAATGGTGGTAATGATGCTCTTTTTTTGGGAACTCAAAAAATCAATGTGGAAAGTCAAGCAGTAACACCAGATTTTTTACCTATTTCGGGAAGAAAATTAATTGCTGGTCAGTTTTTTACAGTGAATGATTTGCAGCAAACCCGTTCTGTTGTTGTTATAGATCAATTACTCGCACAAAAACTATTTAAAGGTAAAAATTCATTGGGAAAAATGATTTATTTTCAAAATAAGTCTTATTATATTCAAGGTATTATTCAAACTAGAAAAAGTAATACTTGGGGAGAAGAACAAGGATTGATATTAATTCCTTTATCTGTTTATCAATCTCTCAAATCAAGTCCTTTTTTTGATAAAATTACTATTACTCCTAAGAATCCAGAAAATATAGAACAACTCCAAAATCAAGCAACTAGCATTTTAAAGAAAAGATTCCCTAATGTAGATATTTACGCTTCTAGTAATGTTGAAGAGGTAAAAAGTTTAGAAAAAGTCTTAAATGGTGTGACTATTATTCTTTTACTTATTGGAAGTATTGCTTTATTTGTGGGGGGTGTAGGAATTGCTAATATTACTATAGCATCTGTGGTAGAACGTACTTCCGAAATTGGGTTAAGACGCGCTATTGGTGCTACACGAAAAAATATTTTAATTCAGTTTTTACTAGAAGCAACTTTTATTAGTATGACAGGAGGAATACTTGCAATAGTTACTGTACAAGGAATTACGATTATAACTGTGACTCTCTTGAATTTACCCTATCAATTTGGTTATCAAACTCCTTTAGTTTCTCTGAGTTCTGCTATTATGGTAGGGATTATTTCTAGCTTCTTACCTGCTTTAAGAGCTAGTAAATTAGATCCTGTTGAAGCTTTACGCTCTCAATAAGTAAGGTTAAAATAATGTTAGATTTCTTTGTATCAACCCAACCTACTTAATTTTTTTACTATGAATCGTTTTTTATTACCAATATCATCTTTGCTCTTAATTTTCCTATTTCCTAATTTCGGGAAATGTCAAGATATAGCTAATCAACAAAATTTACCAAAATCTAATTCGGATTTACAATTGCTATTAAATAACTCTAGTCAGGAATTACCTTTAAAATTAGCTGATGCTGTTTATTTAGCTTTACAGAATAATCGAGATTTAAAAATAGCTTATCTTCAACGTATTTTAGATCAAAAACAATTAGCTGAAACTGAATCTCAATTTAATCCAACTTTTACACCACAGCTATCTTTAAATTTGAATAATAATCAAACTGGTAGTAATAAAAATAACAATACAACGGCTCTTTTAGGTGCTAATTTTAATTTAAAAGTTCCTACAGGTGGTAATTTAAGTTTAGCATGGCAGGGACAAAATCTTTTATCTCGTACTAGCTCATTAGATACTTCCTCAGATACAAATACTCTAAGTCAAAGTGTCAATCTTAATTTTAGTCAACCTTTATTAAAGGGTTTTGGTACACAATTAAATACTCTGAGTATTCAAAGAGCGAAATTGACAGAAAATGCAAATATTTTAAATATAAAAAATACTACTTCTCAAACAATTACTAATACTATAGTTAGTTATAGAAGTTTATTGTTAGCTCAGGAAAGATTAAAAATTGAACAATTGTCTTTTGCTAATGCTAAAAAAGATTTAGACAGATTACAAGCATTATTTGAATTTGGGAGAATTCCTAAAAATGATCTGGTTGAGCGTCAAGCTGATATTGCTCAACAAGAAGTAAATTTACTGAATACACAATCAAGTTTAGAACAAGCAATTTCTGAATTAACTAAAACTATAGATTTACCCATAACAAAAAAACTAATTGCTATTGAAACTCCTGAACCTCCAAAAAGTTTAAATCTACCAGCTTTTACAGAAATGCTAGAATTAGCTAAAGCTAATAATACTGGTTATCTTGCTGCTGTTAATGCTGTGGAAAATGCTAAATTTGGGATCACAGAAGCTAAAAATCAACAACAATTAGATTTAAAATTAAATGTGAGTTATGGTTTTAATAGTGCTTCTAATACTCAAGATACAAATAATTTAAGTTCGTCTTTAATATTAAATCGTGAATTTGGTAATCTCAGTCAAGATAATGCTGTAGTTAAAAGTGAAATCAGTTTACAAAATGCTAATTATACTCTAGCAAAAACTCAGGATAATTTAAATGAAGAGTTAAAAAATAAAATTCGTAATGTTAAAGATACTTTTAAACAAATTGAATTAGCACAGCAAGCCCGAAAGTTAGCAGCATCAAAAGTGATAAATGCTAAGGAAAGAATGAGATTAAGTAGTAATATTTCGATGACGGATATTATTAACTTTGAAAAAAGTTTAGTTGATGCTCAAAATCAAGAACTTAATGCTATCATTAATCATCTTAATAGTATCACTCAACTAGAACAGTTTTTGGGAATTACTCTGAGTAAATGGGTTAAATAATGCGATTATAGCGTTTCCCAGTCTAATGAAGTACAAACCAATTTATTCCCTGTTCCCTAAAACGAAAAAACTTTGTACCTGACGAGCATGGGAACGGCTATAAACAATTCCTATTCATCATCTTCTATATCTTTTCTAATCTCTTCCAGATGATCATAATAATAAGCCAATGCTGCATGAACCTCCGCTAAAGTAATACGAACATCAATGCCAATAACAACCGTATAGTTAATATTTTCGTTTAAGTTGCTCAACAGAAATTACCTTACCTTCTTTAACATTTTCTTTCGCTTTAGCAAAATCTTCTTTAAATCCTTGAATTTTCAATAACTCTTCAGTAGCATCATTATCTTGTCTATCTGCCAAATACGCCAAAAAATCAACAGCCACTAATAATCTTTCTGGTGACAGTTTATCAACATATTCTTGAACTTGTTGACGAATTTTTACTGTATTCATAAATAATCTTTGCTATTTTCTGAAAATTATAACATACAAAAATGTAGAAATATCTGTCTGAATCAGGATATCCAGGATTTGAGGATTGTCAGGATTTTGTACCTAAATATTAAAAATAGCAACTAATTTCTTCAGAAACAGTCAAGCCGTATAAATAATCCTGTACATCCTTTAATCCTGAGCATCCTGATTCTGACAAATTCCGTGTTTCCTTCCATACTCAGCGAGCATTACCACCCGTCGTGATTGGAAATCTTCTTTAATGTCAGCCGATTTTCCCCCAGAAACACATAAACTAGCGATTGGGTTATTAGTAAACTGTAAAGGTTGAACCCTGACGACATACTCAAAATCAAGGACAAACCAGCCATGACGAAATTCCTAGATACTGCTATTGAAGCCATTGTCGCCCGCGAAATCCTCGACTCACGCGGAAGACCAACCATTGAAGCGGAGGTACATTTATCTAATGGCGCTATCGGACTGGCACAAGTTCCTAGCGGGGCTTCTACGGGGTCATTTGAGGCTCATGAATTGCGTGATGGTGACAAAAGCCGTTATGGGGGTAAAGGCGTACTCAAGGCGGTTCAGAATGCCAATGAGGTACTAGCTCCCAAGTTACTAGGTTTGGATGCTCTCAACCAAGAGGCCCTAGATAAATTGATGATTTCCCTAGATGGTTCACCCAATAAGGCCAATTTGGGAGCAAATGCAATTTTGGGCATTTCCTTGGCTGCTGCAAAGGCTGGTGCGGAGTCTTTAGGTATTCCTCTCTATCGCTATTTAGGTGGACCTTTGGCGAATTTATTACCTGTCCCTTTAATGAATGTGATCAATGGTGGAGCGCACGCAGCTAATAATGTAGACTTTCAAGAGTTTATGATTGTCCCCATTGGCGCTCCTTCTTTTAAGGAAGCTTTGCGTTGGGGAGCGGAAGTATTTGCTACTCTCAGCAAGGTGTTAGATGATCAAGGTTTGCTGACGGGTGTGGGTGATGAAGGTGGTTTTGCACCTAATCTAGAATCTAACCAAGTAGCTTTAGAATTGTTGGTAGCAGCGATTAAACAAGCTGGTTATAAGCCTGGGGAAGAAGTAGCCTTGGCTTTAGATGTGGCTGCAAGTGAATTTTACAAAAACGGCCAGTATGTTTATGATGGTAAACCCCATGCACCAACTGAGTTTATTGATTATTTAGCGGAATTAGTTGATCAATATCCTATTGTATCTATTGAAGATGGTTTACATGAGGAAGATTGGCAAAGTTGGCAATTACTGACTGAGAAATTAGGCTCAAAGGTGCAATTGGTGGGTGATGATTTATTTGTTACCAATGCAACCCGCTTACAAAAGGGTATTGAACAAAAAGCAGGTAATTCGATTTTGATTAAATTGAATCAAATCGGTTCACTCACTGAAACTTTGGAAACCATTGATTTAGCAACTCGCAACGGTTTCCGCTCAGTAATTAGCCATCGGTCTGGGGAAACAGAAGATACAACTATTGCTGATTTAGCTGTAGCTACTCGCGCTGGTCAAATTAAAACCGGTTCTCTGTGTCGCAGTGAACGGGTAGCTAAGTACAATCGCTTGCTCCGTATTGAGCATGAATTAGGCGATCGCGCCATCTATGCTGGTACTATTGGTTTAGGACCAAAATAGGTTACAGGTGACAGGTTACAGGTGACAGGTGACAGTAAAAAAAACGTAAGAGGTTTAATAAATATCTTTCTGTTCCCTGTTCCCTGTTCCCTTGTCAGTTGTCAATTGTCAGTTGTCAATTGTCAGTTGTCAATTGTCAGTTGTCAGTTGTCAGTTGTCAGTTGTAAAACGTGAATTACCAATTACCAATTACCCATTACCCATTACCCATTACCCATTACCCATTACCCATTACCCATTAAGGATAAAACCCAATTTTAGGTAGTCCCAAGGTTTCATCCCAGCCTAGCATCAGGTTCATACATTGAATTGCTTGTCCCGCTTGACCTTTAATCAAGTTATCAATCGCTGACATAACAATCACCCGGCCGGTGCGGCGATCAACTTCTATACCAATGTAGCAGGAATTACTTCCACACGCCCATTTGGTTTGGGGATAAGTACCACTGTTACAGATTTTTACCCAGGGAGAATTGCGATAAAAAGCGTTATAGATGGTAATTAAATCATCACGGACTAAACCGGGATCACGCATGGTAGCATAGACAGTGGCTAAAATCCCCCGCACCATGGGGATTAAATGGGGTGTAAATTGAATTTTAACTTCATGTCCGGCTAATTCGCTACAAATTTGCTCGATTTCTGGGGTGTGGCGGTGTCTAGCAACGTTATAAGCACCCAGGGAGTTATCAGCTTCCGCTAACAGCAGGTTAACTTTGGCTTGTCTTCCGCCCCCAGATGTGCCAGATTTAGCATCAATGATAGCTGTTTCGGGAACTATTAAACCTTGTTTTAACAGAGGAGACAATGCCAGTAAACTGGCTGTAGGATAGCAACCAGGACAGCCGACCAGATTCGCGTCAGCAATGCGCGAGCGGTATAATTCTGGTAGACCATAAACTGCTGTTGCTGCTGTAGTGCGATCGCTTCTTTCCGTACCATACCAAGTAGTATAAGTCTTCAAATCACTAAAGCGATAATCGGCACTCAGATCCAGTACCTTAGAACCTTTTTCTATAAGTTTAGGAGCGATTTGGCAAGCGAGTCCATTGGGTAAAGATAAAAATACCACTTGACAACGACTAGCAATGATGTCCGGTTCTACAGCTTCAATAGGTAATTCTACTATATTACCAAAATGTGGGTAAAGGTCAGCAAAGGATTTACCTGCACTGCTTTCACCACCTAAATAAACTAGTTCTACTTCAGGATGATCCATTAGTAGTCGCACTAGTTGTACTCCGCCATACCCTGACGCGCCAACAATTCCCACTGGTACGCGTCTTAAATTTACCATGATCTTAAATCCTTATCCACTTTTAGTTATCTATTATCAATCATTAGCAGTCAAGCTACTAGCTAATTACTGATGACTTGTTATTGAACTTTCGCTGCATTATATAGCAAAGAGTATCTTTTAGGGTACTTATAATCACAAATATCTTTGATCACTAATCACACTTATAGTGTGTAGATGATTGATAACGATAAATATTATATTTTTGACGTGACAGAAAATTCTCAACTGCAAAAGTTTGGCGAATATATTCGCACAATTAGAAAAACCCAAAATCTTTCCCAAGAACAGTTAGCAGAACTGTCAGGACTACATCGCAATTATATCGGTGGTGTTGAACGTGGTGAAAGAAATATTGCTTTGTTAAATATTATCCGTATTGCTCAGGCTCTGGGAATGTCACCCAGTGAATTATTAAAAGGCTTAGATTAAATGGTATCTCCTTATTTGGGTATTCCGGTTGAAAAATGGGCAGATAAAACTAAAGAACTGATAGAAGAACATCCTCTAGATGCTAATGAAATCTATGAGATTGTTATCAGCGTGTGGGAGGAAATATTTCAGTCTAGTATCACCAGTCGGGGATACAAAATAGGTAGAGATATATTTCCTAGCCCGCAAATTATCGGTTCACTATTGCATGAGTTGATACCATTAGAATTATCTGGTAAATATCCCCAACTATGGCGACGGGAAAAGGATACTACAGAAAAGGATTTAGTTTACATCCCCAATGATAATTTTTCTATTGAAATTAAAACATCTTCTAGTCCTCGCAATATTTTTGGTAATAGGAGTTATGCTCAAAAAAGCACTACTGGTAAAACAAAGAAAAGCAAATCAGGATACTATCTTGTGATTAACTTTGAAAAGATTGAGAATAAAAGACAACAAATAGATAATCTATCATTAGTAAATCCCAAAATCAAACTTGTACGTTTTGGGTGGATAGATCAAGAAGATTGGCAAGGACAGGAATCTGAAACTGGTCAACAAGCCAGCATAAGTCCTGATGTCAAAAAATTTAAATTAATTCAGTTACCTTTACCAAAGTAGTGATAATTGCTCAATTCTACTATTTTTATCTTGCAAAAAAGTTTCAATTCTATTAGCAGCAATATCACAATAATCTTGACGAATTTCAAAACCAATTACTAGACGATTTAAATCTAAAGCTACCATAGCAGTAGTACCTGAACCCAAAAATGGATCTAGGACAATTTCATTTTGATGGGAAGAGGCTGTAATTATTCTTTGAATAACAGCAGAGGGAAACTGTGCAGGGTGTGGTGTCCGTTCTTTTGATGATCTATTTTGTCCAGACGTAACTTTTGGAAATTCCCAAACATCAGTAGGATTTTTCCCTAAAGGATTAACTTTGATTTTTCCGTTCTTTTTTTGATTGGGATATTTGACATTAGGATCACGAATATCGTCAAGATTAAAAGTATAGGCTTCTGGATTTTTCACATACCATAAAAATTTCTCATTTCTAGGGGAAAAAAACTTACTTCCTGCGACACCAGCACCATAATTCCAAACAATTTCCTGGATTAAATAAAAAGGAATTTTATCCCAAAGCAAATAGGAAATAGGAATTGCTTTAGCACGATTTTTAATGGATAAATAACCTAAGTTTAGCCAAAAAGCTCCATCATATAAAGTCAGACGATAAACTTCTGTTATCCATTTTTCACACCAATTTATATAATCATCCAATGGTAATAAATTCTCATATTCTTTACCAATGTTATACGGTGGGCTGGTGACGGTTAGATTAATTGATTGATCTGGTAAAATTGCCATTGCCTCTAAACAATCTAAATTATAAATGAGACAATTACACGATTGAAAGTAGGGTTTACCTAGTAATTTACTGATATCCGTGAATTCCATAGCTTAATCCTCCATGTATATGGTACTCTAAACTGGCTATAGTATAGATGAACTATTTAATTGTCAAGTAACAGTTTGCTAATCCCACAAAAGCTCTAATTCTGAGAAATAAGCTACAATATAGAATCAGAAATTGTTAGAAAAATTTACCTTGGTAGCTGGAAATTTCCTGTGTCACAGCCTCAGACCACTCAAACCTTTAAATTCGATTCTATTGAGTCCGCTTTATCTGATTTTAAAGCGGGTCGTGTCGTCGTTGTCGTAGATGACGAAAATCGAGAAAATGAAGGAGATTTAATTTGCGCCGCCCAATTTGCTACGCCTGATATGATTAACTTTATGGCTGTAGAAGCCAGAGGGTTGATTTGTCTAGCAATGACAGGCGATCGCTTGGATGAATTAGACTTACCATTAATGGTTAGTAAATTAACGGATACTAACCAAACCGCTTTTACCGTTAGTATTGATGCTGCTCCCCATTTAGGCGTAACCACAGGTATTTCCGCCGAAGACCGGGCCCGGACTATCCAAGTTACCCTCAACCCAGCCACAAAACCGGAGGAGTTACGCCGTCCTGGTCATATTTTCCCCCTGCGGGCTAGACCAGGGGGGGTACTGAAACGAGCCGGACATACAGAAGCCGCTGTAGACCTAGCCAGACTAGCGGGACTGTACCCAGCGGGAGTCATTTGTGAAATTCAAAATCCTGATGGTTCGATGGCACGTTTAAACCAGTTAGTGCAATATGCCCAAAATCACCACCTGAAAATTATCAGTATTGCTGATTTAATTAGTTATCGTCTGCAAAATGATCGCCTCATATATCGAGAAATTGTTACCAAACTACCCAGCGAGTTCGGTCAATTTGATATTTACGGCTACCGTCATACAGTAGATAATACAGATCACGTCGCCATTGTCAAGGGAGATCCAGCAAATTTCCAAGATCAACCTGTCATGGTGCGAATGCACTCGGAATGTTTAACCGGTGATGCTTTGGGTTCTTTGCGCTGCGACTGTCGGATGCAGTTACAAGCAGCATTAAAAATGATTGAAAACGCTGGTCAAGGTGTCGTTGTTTACCTGCGTCAAGAGGGACGGGGAATAGGCTTAATTAACAAATTAAAAGCCTACTCTTTACAGGATATGGGATTGGATACAGTAGAAGCAAATGAGCGATTGGGATTCCCCGCTGATTTGCGTGATTATGGCATGGGGGCGCAAATTCTCATGGATTTGGGAATTAAAAAAATACGTCTTATTACCAACAACCCGCGAAAAATTGCTGGACTCAAGGGCTATGGTTTAGAAGTTGTAGACCGTCTTCCGTTGTTAATTGAGTCCAATGATTACAATACCTATTACTTAGCTACCAAAGCTGAGAAATTGGGTCATATGTTGTTGCAAACTTATCTTGTCACAGTAGCGATACATTGGCAAGATGAACCGGAATCAATCACTAAACGCTATGAACGTTTGGAAAAGTTACGGTATTTATCAACCCTTCAACATTTATTATTACAGGAAGAAGCCCGTCCGCTGGGAATCGCTTTGTTTGATCAACCTTCTTTAACAGTGCATTTGGGTTTCGATCAAGCTAATATTGCTGAAGCCAATTGGTATCAACAAAAGTGTCATCCTTACCTGCAAGCAATTTGCTTGATTTTAGATGAAATCGCTACTTTACCCTATATTCTCAAGATGGAATTTCTGATTTCTACTGGTAGTGATCCGCTGAGTAATTTACAAGTACAGTTAGACAGACAAACTTTCTCAGGTGGTGTATTACCGTCATCTTTGAAAGATCACTTGCAGACTCAACACATCTACAGTTTTATTAAGTAAAATATCCTCAAGTTCCAGAGTCGGAAAAACCTTTCCCTTCCTCACCCTCTCCTTTTGGGGAGGGACAAAGGAACTCTTGTCCATATTTTTAAAATAAAATAGTTCTTCCTTATCAATTTCAGTATATCATGTTTTAAATGAGATGTCAATAGTTTTATTACCTTTTTTTGGCAATGCTTTTAAGATGTTAGGAGTTAATGTTTTATTGCTTTGGTATATTGGTTTATAATTAGATCAAAATTAGTTTTGTGAGAGTTTCCTAAAAAATCGTACTAAAAATCGTACTATATTTATTTAACTCAAGCATGAGCTTATTCAGGATTTTAGTAATTTATCAAGTATTTTGACATATTAATCATAAAATACAGTAAGGAATACAGTAAATAAGTAAATAAAGCGGGTGGCGGGAATCGAACCCGCATTATTAGCTTGGAAGGCTAAAGTTTTACCACTAAACTACACCCGCAAATTTCTAACTTAATCACTATAACATGAATTTTCTAAAACTGCAAGCATTTATTGGGAATTTATTGGCTCAATTTTCAGTTGGAGACGAATATATAAATTGCTCAGGTCTGGTTTTGATCCATCTTGATTATAAGCAGCAAGAAACCTCTCTTGTGCAAATATCCGATTAATTGCTTGCTCGTAAATGCTTCTTTCCCCGGAAAGTACCTCCGGCTCAATGGTGATAATTTCTGCTTGTTGAAAGGATCCATTACTATCAATTATTAAACTAGCCAGTATATTTGCTGATTTAATGATTTCGTCGCCAGGAAGTGAAATAAGCTCTAATTCCTTTTCTGTACTTCCTTTGTATTCAGCAAGAACATCTGGTAAACCATCTGCTCGGATTTGTCCTTGTTGTATTAATTCATTCACTTCTTCTTTCTGTACAGGATTAATAGTAGCGATCGCTCCTCCCTGATTTACTGTTGGGGAGGGTTCTGAGTTAGGATTTAAAGGAGGTTCTACTGCGGGAGTTGGGGAATCAGCGGGAATGTCTGAGGGGAGAGCGGTTTCTTTACCTAGTATAACTTCTTGACGACGATTCCAAGGCAGTTCCCGTTCTGGAATTATTGGTGTTGTTTCTGGTGTTACATTGGTAGGATATGATTGTTGTCTAATTAGTGGTTTTAGCACTTCCGGTTTTAGCACTTCCGGTTTTAGCACTTCCGGTTTTAGCACTTCCGGTTTTAGCACTTCCGGTTTTAGCACTTCCGGTTTTAGCACTTCCGGTTTTAGCACTTCCGGTTTTAGCACTTCCGGTTTTAGCACTTCCGGTTTTAGCACTTCCGGTTTTAGCACTTCTGGTTTTAGCACTTCTGGTTTTAGCACTTCTGGTTTTAGCACTTCTGGTTTTAGGACTTCTGGTTTTAGGACTTCCGGTTTTAGGACTTCCGGTTTTAGCACTTCCGGTTTTAGGACTTCCGGTTTTAGGACTTCCGGTTTTTGATTTTTATGCTTTTGTGGTAAATTAATACTAGAACTTATCTCACTATGATCCTGATTGTTGTGTGTAATAGGTAATGATTGTGGTGAAAGTGAAAAAGAAGACTGTTGTTTAACCTTTGGAGTAGTTGATTTTGGTTTAATTATAGGTTTTTGTTCCGAAGAAATCTCCAGGAAGTCAATAGGAACAGAACTTTGATGAGACTGGGGAAACCAAGCTGGAAACTCATCAGTAGAACGTATTAACCAAAATACGAACAAGTGAAGAGACACAGAAGCAGTAGATACAACAATCCACAACCAAGCTGGATCAGTACGTCGTCTAAAATTTTCAGATTTATTTGAATAGTTATCTATAACCGTTGGTATCATTTTAATTTAAAAGTTAGATATAATTAAAATAGCATTTGAGTATAGCTGGCAACAGTTTAAAGTATAAATCAAATTAATCCTTAACTAGCCTTGAAATCCTGGTTTTTTCACCCTCCCCACCCCCAATTAAGCTCAAAAACTGGTAATCTATCTGTCGGACTACCTCAAGTTCGTGTAGCTACATCTGATGATTTGATGAGTATCGCCCAAATTGTTGCTGAAAGCTTTCACTCCCAAAAGGGTTTATGGGGTTGGGCTTTCCCTTTATTTCGTTTGGGCGTTTACGAGGATTTAAGGTATCGTCTCCAGTTTCCCACACACCATCATGTTTGTTTGGTTGCTGTTGATACTACCACTAAAGATCCTGAAATCATGGGAACTATAGAAATGGGTGTGAGAACCAGTAATTCTTGGGCTGGTATCAGCAAATGTTTTCCTTACTTATCTAATTTAGCAGTTCACCCCAATTACCGGAGATTGGGTGTGGCTTCTAGCTTACTAATTCACTGTGAGCAAATTTCCCAAGAATGGGGATTTCAAGACCTATATCTCCATGTCTTGGAAAATAATCATCAAGCTCGTCAGCTTTATTGTAAGTTAGCATATCGGGTGTATAAAGTCGAATCTCTTTGGAACGCGCTTTTACTTAATCGCTCACGGGAGATATTGCTACATAAACATATACATCTACGATAAAGCTGCTTGTATCCGTTCTATTGTGCGACTGTTCTCCGCTGGTGTACCAATGGTGATTCTTAACCCGTTGGGTAGAAGTCTGATTAATGTACCTTGACTTCTAAGCTTTTGGTTGAGATTCGTTAAAACGTGATTTTCTGCGTCCTGATAGCCAGGTTTAACACGCAAGTAAATAAAGTTAGCTCTGCTGGGTGTAATTTCTAAGATTGAGTGTACTGATAAAGCTGTAATTACTTTGGTTCTTTCATTCAGGGTTTGGGGAATTGATTGTAATAAAAGTTGCCGATTTTCCAAAGCCATGAGAGCGGAAGCAATGGAAAAACTCGGAAGATTGTAGGGAAGACGGACTTTTTCTAAAATAGCGATCGCTTGTGGATGTGCGATACAATACCCTACACGCATGGCTGCAAGACGGAACGCTTTAGAAAAAGTACGTAATATTATCCAGTGAGGATGTTGTAATAATTCTGCTGCTAGAGTAGTTTGGCTAAATTCAAAGTAAGCTTCGTCAATGACTACTAAAATCTCTTCTGGTAAACTTTTCAACCATGTTATTTCTGCTGCTGTTAAGCAATTAGCTGTAGGGGAATTGGGGTGGACAACAAAAACGACGCGAATGGGGGGATTTTGGGTTTGTATAATTGCAGATTTTGCGGCTTCTAAATCAGTTTCAAAATTGTGTTGATTTCTCCCAATTGTCACCACAGAAATTCCCAAAGTTTGGGCTAAAATTGCATACATTGAGAAAGTGGGATTAGCGACTAAGATAGAACCTTCTCCTCTTAAACAAGTCGCAATCAATAGGGATCTAATTAATTCATCAGAACCATTACCAACGGAGATATTAGCAGCAGTGAAAGTTGAATTTGCCAGATTTGCTGATTCATTAACATATTCAGATATAGCATTTTTCAGAGATTCATGACCACCATCAGGATAACGATTAGTTTCGATAATTTGTTGATAAATAAAACCTAATTTTTCTTTGATTTCTGGTGGTAGATCTAAAGGACTTTCATTAGTATCTAATCTATCTTGGATATTAACTGGTTCAGTGCTATCACTTCCGGGGTGAGGTTTGTAAGCGTTAAGTTGGGATAAATCAGAGCGAATAAATTTGAGATTTTGCATTGGTAATAGTAAAAAGGTCTTAATTAACTTTTATTGTTCATAATAGTTGACAAAATAGAGAAATTTCTTGCCAGATTTCTTGACTAACATTCCCTAAAGCGTGATCACTATTGAACTCTTTTAATTCTACCCAACTACGGGAATTAGAAAAAGAGCGACTAGCCTGGACAGGGATTACTTTATCATATTTACCATGTAAAATCAAGGTCGGGAGGGGACGTTTTAATAAATCTTCTGAATATTGGTGAGCATCCTTAACAAAGTTATAATGTAGAGGAACTAATTGTTGATAGCCATAATGGTAAATCATCATATATTTTGTTAATTCCCATAATTTTAATCCTGTTCCTAATTTTGGTAACCAATGGGATAAAAAACCGAAAGCTGGTGCTAATAAAATTAGTCGTTTTACTTGTAAATATTCTTGTGCTATGTAAGCAGATATCAAACCTCCTAAACTAGAACCAATGAGGGTGACAGGTTGAGAATCTGGAGGAAGATTAGCAGTAATTTGTTGAATTTGTCGAGTTATAGTTAAATCAGAAAATCCACCTATATTTAAGTCAGGAATAGACATTGATATTTGGAGTTTTGATAATCTTTGTTGAATATCTTGGGCTTTTTTGGATTTAGGACCAGAAGCGAAACCGTGAAGATAGAGATAATTCATAATCAAGGAGTTTTTATGGTATTAATTACAGAATCAATCACAGTATAAACACAGGGAATAGCGATCGCATCTACATCTATTTTTAGGATACCATAATATAGCAATAATATAGTAAGATTAATTAGGGCTTGGTCAATCACTCTAAAAAGAATACCAGATAAAGCCTTTATCCTTTTTTCGTTCCCAACTGACTGCTGTATAATCAAATCCACAGAGGAAACCGCAAAATAAAAGTAAATACACTAAAAATTGAGGTTTTCCGATGAATAAGATAGTAAGTGCTTAACCGTGCTGGTAATTTGGTGATACTATGGTGATACTATCCCTGTGCAGTTTTCTTTAATTTATCCAATTTACTTTTTTTTACAAAAAGTGCTTGACCGTGATGGTAATTTAGTGATACTCTCCGTATAGAGTTTTCTCCAATTTACTTTATATCATCATACATATCATGATGCCAAAAATCAAGCAATTAACAGCCTTACGCAACTCAGCCATTCTAGGCCTTTCCTCAATAGTCCTTTCTGCCGTTAGTCTTCCCGCACAAGCTATTAATCTAGTGCAGAATGGTGATCTAGTTCCCAATCAAACAATACAAAATACGTATTCAAATACACAGCATCGTGTTAACATTTCAAGTGGCACAAATAGTAGTGATATCCCAAACTGGACTTTTACTGCTCCTGGTAACACTACTGATAGCTGGCTGAATGCCTATGCAGTTATAACGCCAACTGGTAACGCCGCCAGTAAAGCCGGCGAAGCGTATGCATTAAACCTTGCAAATGGACAGACTGTTAATTCTCCTACTGGTGGTTCAGGGTGGTTCGTTCAAATGGACGGAGATACAGAACATGGAGCCAGATTGACTCAAACATTAACTGGTCTTACGGCAGGGAAGAACTATCAGGTCAGCTTTTATCAGGCAGCAGCAACTGTTATTGGAGGACCTACATTCAATCAACCCACTTATAACCGCATCGCAGTTTTTTTTGGTAGTGATTTTAACACTTATCAATGGGCGGATCAGATCAACATGGCTGTTAGCCAGAACGTTACACAGTGGCAGAAACAAACCATGACCTTCACCGCTTCCGCTCCCACCCAATATCTTGCTTTCCTCAATGTAGGTGGGCCAGTTGGTCAACCCCCCATGGCACTATTATCAAGTGTTTCACTCGAAGAAGTAACGCCGCCAACGCCTGTTCCTTTTGAAACTGATGCTCTGCCCATTGTTGGTAGTATGATCGCTTTTGGTTTTGGTCTGCGGGCTAAACAAAAACTTGCTCAAAAGAAATTAGTAAACTTTCAATAGTCTAGGACTTACGCGGTATTCCTCTGCTTCTATTTATCCAATTTACTTTTTTTTACAAAAATTGCTTGACCGTGCTGGTAATTTAGTGATACTATTCGTGTGGTGTTTTCTCCAATTTACTTTATATCATCATACATATCATGATGCCAAAAATCAAGCAATTAACAGCCTTAGGCAACTCAGCCATTATAGGCCTTTCCTCAATAGTCCTTTCTGCCGTTAGTCTTCCTGCCCAGGCGATTCAATTAAATAGCTTAACAGGTTTCTGGACAAGTGTTAATGGCGGAGCCAATGTTACCGGTTTGCAGACTAACCAAGTTCGTTGGGGGAATCCTGTGTCAGGAAGTGGACAAAGTGGGTTGGGTTTTGTGGGTTCCGCGCCTCCGTCTGTCTCATTCCCCGTTAATACGAATTTTGTTTTGGGGACATTAACTCATTATAATTTCGTAGTCGCCGGTGGCACTGCGGCAAGTGGGGCTAATTTGGGGATCTCCTTAAATCTTTCTAATGCGGGAGAAACGATTAATCCTCAGTTTAACTATGCTTTCAATATTGATGAAACAGTGAATCAGGGCAACGTTGATGCGTGCGATCCCACTAAACAAATTAGCAGTGTTCCTTGCGATGATGTCATTACCTTTGATAATTCCCAACAGCAGATTTTTATCCTGAATGGGAATCAGTATGAGTTGAAAATCTCAGGATTTAGTAGTAATCCAACCAATTTCTCGCCGATTGCACAATTTACGACGATCGAACGTCAAGAAAATAATGCCTATCTCTTGGGTAAAATTACACCACTAACGCCTGCAACCCCTGTTCCTTTTGAAACCGATGCTCTGCCCATTGTTGGTAGTATGATCGCTTTTGGTTTTGGTCTGCGGGCTAAACAAAAACTTGCTCAAAAGAAATTAGTAAAGTTTGAATAGTTTTGGATTTGCGCGGTATTCCTCTGCTTCTGTGGTAGAACCGCGCTTTTGATTTGGGTTTCATTGCTGATTTAGATATTAGACATCTTGGCAAAAGAATATAAAACCCTTGTACAGTCAAGGGCGATGCCTCTTTTCTGGAGATGTCTATTATTTAGATATAGATATCATTAAAGTCAAAAAAATCAAAAAAATTTGAGAAATGCAACAATGATCACGTTAAATATTTTCCGATTGTGTGTATGGTTGGTATTACTGTCCATCATTTTCATCCCACTGGAAAGACTTACCCCCCAAAACCGACAAAAGGTATTCCGTAAAGAATTTTTGATAGATGTAGGCCATTACTTCCTAAATAGTCTTCTCCCCCCGGCAATGCTTATCTTCCCTATGCAAATCGTTGCCTGGGTAGTTCATCATCTTGAACCGATTGGGCTGTATGGATGGGTGGGAAGTCTGCCCTTTTTATTGCGTTTTGTAATGGCAATAATCGTGGGAGAGTTCGCAGCTTACTGGATTCATCGTTGGTCTCATGAAATTCCCTTTCTGTGGCGTTTCCATTGTATTCATCATAGTGCCAAAGAGATGGACTGGCTTGTTAATACCCGCGCCCATCCCCTGGATATATTCTTTACCAGATTATTTAGTTTACTTCTAGTGTATGTTCTCGGTTTCGCACAGATAACTAGTAAGACAGCCGATTTGGTGCCGATGCTTTATGTCTTTGTTGGTACAATCTGGAGCTTTTTCATTCATGCTAATGTCTGCTGGCGTTTCGGTTTTCTAGAGAAGTGGGTATCAACTCCTGCTTTTCACCATTGGCATCACACTAATGATGATCCGAAATATATAGACAAAAACTACGCCGCCATTTTACCAGTAATGGATATAATTTTCGGTACATTTTACCTACCAAAGAATCGATTACCAAGTCAATATGGTATTGATATGCCCGTTGCACCCAGTTTTAAGGAACAAATTTTGCAACCTTTAACAATATTTAACAATAAGAACTAAGGCATCCTTCAAGTAGCTTAGGACTAGCTCAATTTATTTAATTTAATTTTGATAATATGTTGAAGTTAATAATCGCTTGTAAGCAAGCCTGAGGTTAATATGAAGCGATTGTATTACTTGATTGAACGGTGCGTTACGCTGTCGCTAACGCACCCTACAAAATAGACTACAAATACTATCTCATAGTGACAAATTCCTCTGCTGCGGAGGGGTGAATACCGACGGTAGCATCAAAATCAGCCTTAGTTGCACCCATTTTAACAGCTATAGCTACACCTTGAATAATCTCTGCTGCATTGTCTCCCACCATGTGAGCGCCTAAAATCTTATCAGTTTGATTGTCTACAATTAATTTCATCATGGTTTTTTCTTGCTTACCCGCTAAAGTGTAATACATTGGGCGGAAATTGGTACGATAGATTTTAATATCATCACCATACTTTACCCTAGCTTGAGACTCTGTTAAACCCACCGTAGCGGCTTCTGGAGTGGTAAATACCGCTGTGGCCACGGTTTCATGACTAAATTCCCGACGGTTATCACCAAATTCACTATCAGCAAAAGCGCGTCCTTCACCAATAGCAACCGGAGTTAAATTTAATCTATCCGTAACATCACCGACAGCGAAGATATGAGTTTGACAAGTTTGACTATACTCATTTACGGATATAGCATTGGAAATACTGTATCCTGGTTCTGCTTCTGAACTGGGAACACAGTCAAGTTGAGCATTTTCTAAACCTAGTCCTTCAATATTGGGACTACGACCGGTTGCTACTAAAAATACATCAGCAATAATTGGTTCTTGATTTTCTCCAGATAAGGTTAATTTTAACCCTTCTGTTACTTTTTCTATGGCTGTGACTTCGGTATTTTGAATAATGCGAATACCATGATTTGTCATTCCTTCTTGAATACTGGTGCGGATATCTTGGTCAAAACCATTTAAAATTTGTTCCTTACGAATAATTTGTGTAACTTCTGAACCTAAACCGCGCATAATACAAGCAAATTCACTCCCAATGTAACCAGCACCAATAATAGCGATATGTTTCGGTTGAGTTTTCAAGTGAAAAATCTCATTAGAGGTAATAGCGTGTTCTATACCTGGTATTTCTGGTTTTATAGGACGACCACCTACAGCAATTAGAATTTTATCTGCTGTATATTTTTTACCATTAACTTCAACTGTATGCGGATCTATAAAGGTAGCACGACCAGAAATTAATTTTACACCAGCTTTTTCTAAAAAACTGATGTGTAGTTTTGAAAGTCTGTTAACTTCATTATCTATAGATGTAATAAAATGTTCCCAATCAAATTTTACATCTCCTACTGTCCAACCATAACCTGCTGCTTCTTGAAATTGAGCAGGAAAATGAGAACCATACACCATAAGTTTTTTAGGTACACAACCGCGAATTACACAAGTACCACCAACTAAATCATATTCAGCAATTGCTACTTTTGCACCATAACTAGCTGCGCGTTTAGAAGCAGCTAAACCACCTGAACCAGCACCAATGACAAACAGATCATAATTAAAGCTCATAATTCTCTACCTCTTTTAGCCAAACAATTAACAATGTATCGTAAATTATTAATAATGTATCATAATTTATTAACAATGTATTGTTAGCAATTGACACTGTACTGCAAACAATTGACAATTGAATACTATTAATAATTACTGATTAATCATCATAAACTACTGACTACTAACTAATAACTAATCCAATCACTCCAACTACCAGCGTAAAGTTTAGCGGTAGAAATTCCAGCTATTGCTAAAGAAAGTAGATTTACACAAGCTGTAATACCAGAACCACAATAAACTAAAATTTCTTTAGTTGTATCTATATTTTCCCAGCGTTGAGATTGTTGTAGTTGAGGAAGTATAACACCAGAAGGGTCAGTTACTTCTTGCCAAGGATAATTAACAGCGCCAGGAATATGTCCAGCAATTTTATCAATTGGTTCTTTTTCTCCACGATAACGTTCTCCTTCTCTAGAATCTACCAAAATTACATTTGGACTATTTTGGCAATTTTTAACATAAGCAAAATCTACGACTTGATCTTTTTGTACTTTGGGAATAAATATTCCTTTTTTAGAAATAGGAATGACATTTGTCACTTCATAACCTGCATTTTTCCACCCTGAAAAACCACCATCTAAAACAGCTACTTGTTCATGTCCTAAATACTGTAATAACCACCATAAACGAGAAGCAAAAGCTAAACGAGAATCATCATAAGCTATTACTAAAGTTTTTTGAGAATTTATACCAATTGCTGCTAATTTTTCCGCTAGTTCTGTAGTATTGGGTAAAGGATGTCTTCCTCCATGTTCTTTTACAGGACTAGATAAATCTTGATTTAAATCTAAATAGTGAGCATTGGGGATATGATTAGTATGATACTGCTGTTTTCCTAATTGTGAATCAGTTAAAGAAAACCGACAATCAATAATTATAACATCAGGATTGTGAAGATGATCAAATAGCCATTGTGGAGAAACAGTGAATTGATTTATCATGATCATAGATAATCGGTAATGAGTAATTGACAACTGATTTTTTTGTTGATAAAATGTCAAATTTAGAAGATTTTACACCACAACAAACACAAGATGGTTCTTTTACCTTCTTTTCTAAAGAATTTAACGAAGCCTTTCACAGCCACTATGGAGCAAAACAGGAGAGTTTGCTCAAGTTTGTGATTCCCACTCAATTACCAATATTAGCAAAGACGGGATTTGTGCGATTGTTAGATATTTGTTATGGTTTAGGATATAACACAGCAGCGGCTTTACAGACAATTTGGGAAATAAATCCTCATTGTCATGTAGAAGTGATAGGCTTAGAAATAAATCCCGCAGTCCCCATAGCAGCAATTACCAATCAGTTATTTGATGGTTGGGACGAAAAATATATAAAACATATCAAAGTTTTCAGTCAAATAGCTTTTGAGCATGAAATCAAAATAGATCATCTTCAAGCTACCTTACTCATTGGTGATGCTAGAAGCTTGATTTCACAAGTATATGAATCTGGTTTTCAAGCGGACGCAATTTTTCTTGACCCTTTTTCACCCCCCCAATGTCCGCAATTATGGACTGTGGAATTTATTAAAAAAGTATCAGAGTGTTTAGATAAAAATGGATTAGTTGCTACTTATTCCTGTGCGGGGGCTGTACGGACTGCGTTCTTAACTGCTGGCTTGGTTGTAGGTTCGACTTCACCAGTAGGAAGACGCACCCCAGGGACTATAGCAGGATATCATGAACATGAGGAAAAATCAAGTAAATCATCTTTTTTAGCTCTTTCCCCAGCGGAAGAAGAATATTTACTAACTCGTGCTGCTATTCCTTACCGAGATCCTACTTTAAGGGATTCTGCGGAAGATATACTAAAAAGACGACAAGAAGAAGTACAAGCTTCTTCTCTAGAATCAGCCTCACAATGGCGCAAAAGATGGTTAAAATCGGGAAATCATAAATAATGATCACAGAAAATATTAGTATAAAAAATAGTTGCAGTAATGTGATAATAGTATTGGTAGAACCAGCAGGTCCGTTGAATGTAGGTTCAGTGGCCAGAGTGATGAAAAACTTTGGCTTATCTAAATTAATATTAGTCAATCCTCAATGCGATCGCTCATGTTTTGATGCTACAAAAATGGCAGTTCATGGTCAAGATATTTTAGCATCTGCGGTCATAGTAGACACATTACCACAAGCATTGCAGGGCTGTGTTCGTGCCATTGCTACCATTGGTCGGGACTACAGTGGAGAAATACCTGTAGAAAACCCGCGCACGGCTTTACCTTGGTTATTAGAAACACTAGAAAAGCCCGTAGCTTTGATTTTCGGGAGGGAAGATAGGGGGTTAACCAATGAAGAATTAAATTATGCCCATAAATTAGTGTTCATTCCCACTAGTCCAGAATATCCATCTTTGAATTTAGCGGCTGCGGTTGCCATTTGTTGTTACGAATTGTCACAATCTAGTAGTCTATTCATAGATGATAATAAAAGCACTGTAGAAATTGCTCCCCTAGATGCTATGGAGGCATATTATCAAGAATTGGAATCATTACTGCTGGCTATAGGTTATCTTTATCCCCATACCGCAGCTAGTCGCATGGAAAAATTCCGCCATTTATATAACCGCGCTTACTTACAAACTGGGGAAGTGGGGATGTTGCGGGGGATTTTACGACAGGTAGAATGGGCAATTAATAGGTCAAAATAATGAAAACCTTTATCCGCGACCTGGGTGATTATCAGCCCAGTAATTACCCAAAAAGTACCCAAAAAGATAAATATAGTGTAAAGTAGATACAAAAATGCTACTTAGTCCTAGACGGTAAACTAAGTATCACGGTGCATCAATTAATAATAATAATCTGGGTCGAAGGTGGCAAGGAGTACCTATGTCAGAATCAAGTAACAAACTGATACCTATATCACGGGGGCAGCCAGTACAGCGTCGCCGGCGTAAACGTGCAGTCCCAAAGACAGGACAGAAAAAAAGCGGTCAGCAGCCAGTTTCTAGCCCAAGAGAAGCGGGAAAAGTAACACGTCTAGATAATAATAATATCAGTCCGGCTCTGATTTCAGCTGGGGGGCGAAAACCAGCATCACAGGTGATGGTGTATCCAGGGGTTAAAACCGTAACTACAGTTAAGAAAAATACTCAATTTTCCCAAGGGGGGACTGTGAGGTTAAGGACTGTACCCATAGAAAAGTCAAAAATAGAAAGAAAAGGATCACGCAAGACTAGGTTAAAACCCATGGCCAAAGTCATGTTATATGCCTTGCGCTTTTTGATCGTCGGGGTAGGTATTGGTGCGATTGTTGGTACTTTGTTGTCAGTCCTAGACCCTGCTAGTCGCATTAATTCAGTGGCGGTATTATCTCAAGCTCCAGCAACTCAAAAAGCCCCTGAGTCTGCTAGGACGGGTTTATATATGTCCCAGGAAATTACCCCTTTAAAAAATACTCTGCAAAGCCTCGCTGCGGCTAATTCTGATTTAACACCGGGTGTATTTTTATTAGACTTAGATAATGGTGCTTATGTAGATATTAATGGTAATACGAGTTTTCCGGCCGCTAGTACGATTAAAATCCCGATTTTGATCGCTTTTTTCCAGGATGTAGATGCGGGTAAAATCCGTTTAGATGAAATGTTGACTCTGGAAAAGGAGATGATTGTCGGTGGTTCGGGAAATATGCAATATCAAGCTCCAGGTGGCAAGTACACGGCTCTTGATCTGGCGACAAAAATGATTACAATTAGCGATAACACCGCGACAAATATGCTAGTTGCTAAATTGGGGGGACAGGAGGCTTTAAATGGGCGTTTTCGCAGTTGGGGACTAACAACAACGATGATTCGTAGTCCGCTCCCAGATTTACAAGGGACTAATACCACCAGTGCGCGAGAATTGGGGAATTTAATCTCTATGGTCAATCAAGGTAATGTGGTGACTATGCGATCGCGTGATTCAATGCTTAATATTATGAGCCGTACGGAAAGAGATAATCTTTTACCTGCTGGTTTGGGAAAAGGCGCAAATGCGTACCACAAAACTGGTGATATTGGTACAATGTTAGCAGATGCGGGTTTGATTGATGTCCCGACGGGTAAGCGTTATATTGCGGCTATTATGGTACAACGTCCAAATAATGATCCTCGTGCTGAAAAATTAATTAGTTCTATTTCCAGTTCTGCTTACCAATACTTTAGCCAAGCTACAGTACAACCTAGTAATTTTACTAATAATCAACCTAATCAACCTATTCCTAATTATCAAGTACCGATTCAGCCTGTTCAGCCTGTTCAGCCTTTTATTCAAGCGCCGATGATCAATCCAAACGTACCAAATGGAATGGTTAATAATGTACCTATGGGTACTTATCAAGCCCCGATAATCACTCCCCAATATTATCCACAACAATAAGCAAAAGGAAGAAGATATAGCGATTAGAGGTATAGCGATCCAAAAAAGCTAACTAATGCTAACATTAGCTTTTGAGTTACTGTTAATTAGCCCTGTCTAATGAAGTACACAGTAATTTATTCCCTATTCCCTATTCCCTATTCCCTATTCCCTATTCCCTATTCCCTATTCCCTATTCCCTATTCCCTGTCACCGTGGCGTAGCACCTGTCACCGTGGCGTAGCACCTGTCACCGTGGCGTAGCACCTGTTCCCTGTAACCTGTTCCCTTACAGTTTTTGATATCGCATTCCCGGAAGTTGGGTAACTAAACCCATAAGTTCTAACTGTAATAAAGAACTGGATACTATTGCAGCATTCATTCCTGTTTTTTGAATGATAAAATCAAAAGATAAAGCATCAATGGCTAAAATATTTATTATCTGTTGTAATTCCGGTGCTAAGTTAGGTATAGGAGGAGATTTAACTAGAGGTGTTTCTATTTCTATATCTATTTGGGGAATTGCTCCCAACATGATTAATAACTCATTAAGTTCATGATTAATTAAACCCGCACCTTGACTAATTAATTTTAAACAACCCTGTGATGGTTGCTCATCAATTCTTCCCGGTAACGCATAAACATCTCGACTAAATTCATTAGCATAGGTAGCTGTAATTAAAGCACCAGATTTTAGCGGCGCTTCCATAACTAATACCGCACGACTCAAACCAGCAATAATTCGATTTCGACGGGGAAAATGGGTGCGGTTCGGTGGCGTTTTTGCGGGATATTCACTAATTACTATCCCAGATTTCAAAATCTGTTGATATAAATCTCGATTTTTATGGGGATAAATAACATCTACACCTGTTCCCATAACTGCTATTGTTCTTCCTCCCGCTTTCAATGCTGCTGAATGACTTTCGGTGTCTATTCCCTCGGCCATACCGGAAACAACGGTAAAACCATTTTTTGCTAATGCGGTACTAATTTGACGAGTCCATTTAATTCCGTATTCTGTGGGTTGACGAGTTCCCACAATTCCTACCAGGGGTTTTTGTCCTAAATTTTCCTGTAAATCAATTTCACCTCGATAATACAACAGCGGGGGTGGAGTAGGAATTTCTCGCAATAGTTGGGGATATTCTGGGTCTGCTGGTGTCCAAAACAGGGGGTTTATTTGTTGGTGTTGGGTAAGTAGTTGTTCGGGGTTTAAACGGAATCTTTGTTGAACAACTTTTTCTAAGGTCTGAATTCCAAAACCTTCGACTTTTCGCAATTCTCCAGGACTGGCTTTCCAAGCTGTTTCTAAATTACTAAAGTGCTGTTGTAATCTTTGTATTAGTATTGGACCAATACCAGGAATTTGTGACCAAGCTAACCAGTATTTACGTTCTTCTATACTTGACATTTTTGCATATTTAACCTTTGCTAAGTCCTACAAATTATCTAAAGCAGGAAAACGAACCACTCCAGGCACAGAGGACACGGAGGAATAAAAGTCTAAATTCATACTAATTAGGGTGATTCTAAATCGCGGCTACACAGATAAAACCTACCTGCGTGGGTTGGAAAGGCTTGATTTTCTGTTAGTCTGTGCAAGGTGGATCTGGTTTGTGTAGTAGTGTATTATATTCGCTAAAAAGTTTTCAAACATCCTCTAAGATATTTTTTGTGGGTGGTTGACTGTTTTTTTATTGGGAAGTCTTTAAATGTTGCTTTTTTAAATAATCAAATACTGATTTATCTCCAATGTCGGGAGGAATAGGTTGAATGATTTTCCGCACTGCAAAAATTAAAAAGCAAATTGTCCAAGTTGCTAATAAAATCTGTTCGGTTTGGGTGGATAAAATTCTTGTTAAATGTCCTAATAATAATATGGGAACTATGGGAGTTAAGATTTTAGTTTCTAAACGATTAAAGCAAAAACCTTCTTTAAAATAAATTCCTGTTAAAGCTGCAAAGGTGAAACCAATACCTAATATGGTCAATGGTTGATTATAAACGGTAATTGCAAAGGCTTGACTATCACTATGGGCGAAAATTAAGGCGGAAATGCTACCAATTATCCAGAAAATTTGCAAAATTTGGTGCAAAAATTTCATATAAATATGAATGGTTAATAAACTAATACCAAGTGCCAGACTAAAACAGGTGTAAATAGGTGTAATGGCTTGAATTACAGCGGGTTGGGGAGAAATTAAAACTAAACTACTACCCAGGGCAAAACACAATGCTGCTATCATTAATCCTGTACGATACATTATCACACTTTGGCGATCGCTCTGAGTAATTATAAATTCCCCAAATTGTCCTTGATATATTTCCGGTGATAATATTGTTTGTGTGGTCATATTCTTTAATTGTCTAGTCGTTTGGTTTTATATCCCCAACTTTTTTAATAAGTCGGGGTCCGATTTTGATTTGATTTGATTTGATTTAATGTCTCTTCCCAGCACCTAAATATAATTCTCCCACTTTTGGATCATGTAATAATTCTCTACCAGGTCCTGAGATAGCGTCTTTTCCTGATTCTAACACATAACCTCGGTCTGCCATTTCTAAGGCTTTACGGGCATTTTGCTCTACTAAAACTATAGCAGTTCCCGATCGGTTAATTTCCTTAATTTGCTCAAATACCTGATTTACCAAAATGGGAGATAATGCGGCTGAGGGTTCATCTAAGAGTAGTAAACTAGGTTCTAACATTAATGCTTTCCCCATGGCTAACATTTGTCTTTCTCCTCCAGAAAGAGTCCCCGCTCGTTGACGCAAGCGATCGCTCAATCTCGGAAACATATTGTATATTTTATCTTTAAGGGGTTTTAATGGCGTATTCCTGACAAAAGCCCCCATTTCTAAATTTTCATCTACGGTTAATGATGGAAAAACATTCGCAATTTGCGGAACATAGGACATACCTTTTTCTACAATTTGATTAGATTTTAAACCTACCAAATTCTGATTTTTAAAGGTAATTTTTCCGGTATGGGGTGTTAATAGTCCAAAAATAGTTTTTATTAATGTTGATTTACCCGCACCATTGGGACCAATTACTGTTACCAATTCCCCATTGGTAACGTGGAAGTTGATACCTTGTAAAATGTCTACATCTTTAATATATCCTGCGTGGACATTTTCTACTTTTAATAAATAATTATTCGTCATTTGTTAGTTGTTATTTGTCGGTTGTTATTTGTTAGTTGTCAGTTGTCGGTTATCAGTTGTTTTTCTTTTACCACTGACCACTGACCACTGACCCATGACTATTTTGGGGTTTTTTGCAATTCTGGTCTTTCTTCTGCCAAAATCGCATTTTCTACCGGACAAACTTGGAGACAGATGCCACAATCAATACAAGTAGCAAAATCAATCCAGTACCAATCTGTGCCTTTGACGTTTTTCCCTGGACCTTCATGAATACAAGCTACTGGACAAGCACTTACGCAGTCAGCAACACCTTCACAAACGTCTGTAACAATACTATGTGGCATTTTTCCGATTCCTCCTCTTTTTTGTCCGTTATTCTTGACTTAGGATCCTGCTTCGATGGTATGAGAACCATCAGCTTTAATCCAAGCAATTTTGGTAATGGAGCGATCGCTTGCATATTGACGAATCGCGCTTACATCTCTTCCGCCTAAGTCTATTTCTACTCTCAATAACTCAGTATTGTCACGCATTTTTTGCGCATAATCAAAAGCCGCAGCTTCAGCGCCAGGAGTTTCTGGAACTACCAACCAATGACTAGCGGGGATATTTTGGGGTAATTGCTGATTAAATGAGAGAATTTGGTATAAATCATCAATACTCAGTTCAAAGCCGATACCGGGAATACTTTCACCTTGGGGATGATATAAACCTAGTAATTGGTCATAACGACCACCTCTTCCTAAAACCTGTGCTTGAGATTTTGTATCACTCACTACTTCAAATACAATGCCTGTGTAGTAGTCAATGGTTTGAATTAGGCTCAAATCAAGGATTAATGGGAATTTACCCTCTAGTAATTCTACCAGAGACTTGAGATTATTTATTGCTTCGTCCTGGTCTGGTTCTAGATCTAGACTACTGACTTTTTCTAAAACCTCTTGACTATCACCCCGCAAATCTAACATGATTTTAGCCCGCTGGTGTAGTTCTTCGCTCAAAGGCAAGGTATCAAGAGTTACATAATCCAAATGAGCGATCGCAGTACGGACTTGATTTCTAATTTCCGGGGGAAAAGCATTAAACAGGGAGCGAGTAATTCCCGCTTCCCCCAGAATTAACCGCCACCCTTGTAAATCCAATGCTGTGAAACAATCTGCTACTAATAGCAATACTTCCGCATTAGCTAATAATCCTCCCGCTCCCAGTAACTCCACCCCAGCTTGATAATACTCTTGCTGACGATTATGGCGGCCTTCCCAATTACGACGAAACACATTAGCATTGTAATAGAGTCGCTGGGGGTAGGTCGCATTTGTCATGCGAGTTACCACTGTCCGGGCGATAGATGCCGTCAATTCTGGACGCAATCCCAATTCTTCATTTTGACCATTTTGGAGTTGAATCACCATCTGACGCTGAATTGCTTCACCGGCCATCAAGGTATCCATTCTTTCCAGGGTTGAGGTGATAATCCTGTGATATCCCCAACGCTGAAATACTTGTTCTAATCTATCTTCAATCCAGCGTTTTTGCGCTACATCTAAAGGTAATAGATCCCTGGCTCCCGCTGCTGGTTGATACACCATTATTTTTTCTTCCCACCAAACAAACCGCCAAACAAACCGCCATTTCCAGACTTATCTGGTTGCTTCTCTTCATTTTTGGAAGAGTAATTCACTGGAGAATCACTATTTATCTTTCCTAAAGCCTGATCTACTTTGGGTTTCCATTTCCAAGCGATATTATCCTTGGGATTGAACTTCAGAGCGTTATCACAGTGAATTTTTGCCATTTTCAGTTGATTTTGCTTTAAATATACCATTGCTATCAAGCCATGGCAATGACTATTTCGCTGCTCTAATTTTAAGGCATCCTGTAATTTTACTGCGGCTTGGGACAATTAGTTTGTTTCTAGTAAATTTTCAGCGCGACGCAGGTATTTTTCTGTTAAGGATTCTTCTGTTAATGGTCAAGTGGGAGTTGAGGATAATTTTTGACTAAGTATATATATTTAATCAACCCCACCCCTAACCCCTCCCCCCAAGCGAGGTGGGGGCTATGATTTACTTTGTTTAAGTGGATAACGCCATGTTGATAGGAAATCATAGCAGAAATTTTTTATTTAGTGAACATAATTGAGTCAAATTGGCGTGTATTTTTCGGCAATATTTAGTTCTAAATTTGGTAATTAAGTTTGCAGAAAATGAGAATGAATTATCTAATCACTCCTCGATATTCTATGAACAAGCGAGGGGGAAAACGGCAACCGAGCAGTAAACAACCCCCAGCGATAATTCAAATCAAGGAGAATTCAGTCATGTCTACTTTATTTACCGCAGTATCTGTTGAACAACAAGAAATCGTAGCTGGTGGTGGTAGTGCTTTACTTAATGAAACTTTCATAAGCGCTCTCAGAAATGTACAAACAGGATATAGTATTTCAAACTTGAATGGTAGCCAAACTGGAAGTCAACAAGCTGTTGAAAAAATCAATTCTGCTGGTCGTCAAATTGGACTAGCTGATTTTCCAACAGTTATCTTACCAGCACAATTGTTCAACCAAGTAATGTAAGTAAGTTAACGAAACAAATTAAGCAGGTAGTCAGAAATATACTTGAGTTCTGATCTTTTCTACCTGCTGCAAAGAAGTGGTAAAAGAGAATAAAAATCTAGGATCATTTAATAGTATTTAATGATCGTTGAGATTTTACTCATGGCACTTCTCGTAACAAATTGGAGAAAGATTTATGTATCACAAAAAATGATACATAAATCTTATTTTTTAGAAGCAAGAGGTTTTACCATGTCTGATCATATAGAAATAGAAAACTCCGACCTGTTCATAAATTTATCAGAAAAAGAACAAGAGTCTATATCCGGGGGTGGGTCATCATCTTCACCCTTGGAAAGGTTTGATATATTTTACCAAAATATAAATATATCTACTAGGGGAATGAGTGAAATGAATGTTTCTCAAGGAAACTCTAGCGGATATGTGAGAAATGAAACTGAATATCAATTTTCTCAAACAACCTTTATTTTATCTTCATTATTTGGTAGAGGTGGTGGCCGTCGTCGCAATAGAAGCAGAAAAGGTAATAGCTTTTTAGCGAGTATATTTAATCTTTTCTAGCACAAAAATAAAACCAGGATCAGATAATTTTATATTCTACTATTCGGATTATATTTACCAGTGTTTACTACCAATTCAATAGAAATAAAAATAATATATTTTGATTCTTTTCTATGGTTATTTATTTATGAAACTCCAATTTGTTAAACAACATAGTGAAGAAGATTGTGCAGCAGCTTGTTTAGCTACAATATCCAAATATTATGGTCGTAATTTTACCCTCAGCCGCATTCGGGAAGTTGTTGGAACTGGACAATTTGGAACTACTTTATTAGGGTTAAGACGAGGTGCAGAAAGCCTGGGTTTTAAAGTTAATCCAGTCAAAACATCATCGGAAATAATTAATCGAATGAATGAAGCTCCCTTACCAGCAATTATTCACTGGAAAGGAAATCATTGGGTTGTTTTATACGGTAAAAAAGGCAAAAATTTTGTCATTGCAGATCCCGGAGTTGGGGTTCGTTATCTTTCTAAAAAAGATTTAATTGATGGTTGGAAAGATTGGTTAATTCTCTTGCTAGAACCAGATCCTATTCGCTTTTTTGAACAAGAAAGTGATAAAACTGGTGGCTTTTGGCGTTTCTTTCGACGAGTTTGGATTTATCGGGCCATTTTAGTCCAAGTTATACCTTTAAATTTGATCTTGGGTTTGTTATCTTTAGCTTCTCCTTTTTTATTACAAATTCTTACTGATGATGTGTTAGTTAGAGGTGACACAAAATTACTAACTACTGTAGCGATTTCCGTAGTAGTTATGAATTTTGTTTCTAATAGCCTTTCCTTTGTCCAATCTAACTTAATTGCTAACTTTGCTCAACGCTTACAATTAGGGCTAGTTTTAGATTTTGGTAGACAAATTTTGCGTTTACCTTTAAGTTATTACGAAGCTCGACGCAGTGGTGAAATAGTTAGTAGATTGCAAGATATTGAACAAATTAATCAATTAGTGGCTCAATTGGTTGTTACCTTACCCAGCCGATTTTTTATTGCCTTGATTTCTCTAAGTATCATGATTTTTTATAGCTGGAAATTAACCGGAATAGCGTTATTAATCTCCGTATTAATGACATTATCAACTATTATTTTTCAGCCAACTTTACAACAAAAGACTCGTGAACTTTTAGTTCAAGAAGCGGAAACTCAAGGGGTTTTAGTCGAAACTTTTAAAGGAGCATTAACTCTCAAAACAACTACCTCAGCACCCCAATTTTTAGATGAATTAGAAAGCCGTTTTATTCGTCTAGCTAATCTCATGTTTCGCACTATCCAAATTGGCATCATTAATAATACTTTTTCTGGTTTTATCTCTGCTATTGGTGGTGTTATTTTACTTTGGTTCGGTGGCTATTTAGTAATTAATCCCGCTGAAAATCTCAGTATTGGTAAATTACTAGCATTTAACTCTATGAATGGGAATTTTTTGGGTTTAATTGGTACAGTTATCGGCTTTGTTGAAGAATTTACTCGTGCGAAAACTGCAACCCAACGTTTAACAGAAGTTATTGATGCTACTCCAGAAAATGAAGATTATGGCAAAAAACCTGTTGTAAAAATTCCCGAAAATGTTGATATTTATTGTAAAAATTTGAAGTTTCACTATGCAGGAAGAATTGACTTTTTAGAAGGTTTTTCTTTAACAATTCCTGGTGGTCAAGTTGTGGCTTTAATTGGTAAATCTGGATGCGGTAAAAGTACCTTAGCTAAATTAATAGCTGGATTATATCCTCTGCAATCTGGTAATATCCAAATTGGAATTTATAACCTTCAAGACCTTTCTTTAGAATGTCTGCGTCAACAAGTGGTTCTTGTTCCCCAGGATGCTCATTTTTGGAGTCGTTCTATTATTGATAATTTTCGATTAGGAGCGCCTCATGTTAGCTTTGAACAGATTGTTCAAGCCTGTAAAATTTCTGGTGCTGATGAATTTATCAATAAGTTACCGGAGACATATCAAACTATTTTAGGAGAATTTGGTGCTAATATTTCTGGTGGACAAAGACAAAGATTAGCCATAGCTAGAGCCATTGTTACAGACCCACCAATTTTGATTTTAGATGAATCTACTGGGGGACTTGATCCAGTTAGTGAAGCCCAAGTTTTAGACCAATTATTTAAACATCGTCGAGGGAAAACAACTATTTTAATTACTCACAGACCTAAAGTAATTAATCGGGCTGACTGGATTGTTTTGATAGATCAAGGTAGGTTGAAATTAGAAGGTTCTTTAGAGGATTTACGCAATAAACCAGGAGATCATTTAGATTTTCTAATTCCTTAATTTCCCTTGTATTTACCTCTTATAAAGGGGGGAAAACCATCTGGTACTTCTGATAGGAATCCTATATATCATTCATTATTTAGATAACTATGCTTTACACTGATAATCAAGAATTTAATTCTGTAATTGGAAATGATAATTCACTTCCACCTATAAGTAGTTGGACATCCCTAGCAGGTTTATTTCTGATTGGGACTGTTATTACTGGTATTTATTTATCTTCATGGGTGAAATATAATGTTACTGTCAAAGCTAATGCTATTGTTCGTCCCATAGGTGAAACTCGTGTAGTGCAATCAAAGGTAGAAGGGACTATTAAAACTATCTTAGTCAAAGAAAATCAAATTGTTAAACAAGGAGATGTAATCGCCATTTTAGATACTGAACAATTGCTAATTAAAAAAAGTCAATTAGAAGAAAATATCAACCAGAATAAATTACAAATTTTACAAATTTATGCTCAAAACCGGACTTTAAATAATCAAATCATGGCTGAAAAAAAAGTCATACAAAGGGTTATTATTGCTGCTCAGGAGGATTTATTAAAAAATCAAAGGGAATATGAAGAGCGAAAGGTTAATACTGAAGGTGAATTAATAACAGCCCAGCTAAATATTCAAAAACAATTAGTAGATTTACAAAAGGCTGAAGCTGACTTAGAATTTGCAAAGGTGGATCGTGATCGCTATCAACAGTTGGCAGAAATGGGGGTAATTGGTAACCGAGAATTTGAGCAAAAACAGCTAGTTGTTCAACAAACAACCTTAACACTGGAAACTGCAAAAAAAGCTGTTGATATCGCTAATATAAAAGTTAAATTAAATAAAGCTGCAATTAATCCAACTACGGCAATGATGAATATGGCACAAGAACGTATTGCTCAAGAAACTGCTAAAGGTGAAGCAAATATAGCTGCTCTAAATAAAGAAAGGGTAGGCTTAATTCAGCGTTTGGTTGAAATACAAACTCAAATAAAACAATTACAAAAAGAACTTCAACAGCTAGAAAATCAGCGAAAAAATAGCACTATTGTTGCTACTAACGATGGGATTATTTTGAAACTAAATTTACGAAATTCTGGACAAGTTGTTCGCGCTGGTGAATCTATTACTGAGATTGTACCTGATGATCGTAATTCTTTAGTAATTAAAGCTCTGATTCCTAGCTCAGAAATTAATAAAATTACTGTTGGTCAAAAAGCACAACTTCGTGTTGATGCTTGTCCATATCCTGATTATGGAACTGCTAAGGGCGTTGTTAAAACGATTTCTCCTGATGCAATTACACCTCTAAGCAAAGATACAAATACTGCAATTTCTCCTGGTGCTAACTACTTTGAAGCTACAATTCAACCCGAAAAAAGTTCATTTGGAAATAATGATCGTCAGTGTTTTCTTCAGTCGGGAATGAATGGTACGGCCGATATTATTTCTAGGGAAGAAACAGTATTACAATTTATGTTAAGAAAAGCCAGATTGATTGCTGATTTGTGATTAGCTAACCAAAAAGTAGCGACATTCCATCAAACCTCTCTACAAGGGTTATAAAAAACATACAGCAAATTTTAGGTTTATGAAGTACCACAAATATCTCACCCTAACTTTTCCTTTTCCTAAGAGTGAATAATCTCCCCCCCTTTACAAACAGGGTAATTTCTAATTTAACTAAGTCATAATCATGATCAAGTTTATGACATCTGAGCCAAGAATTAAGCAAGCATTACAGTGGTGGTTTTATAGGGAATTTCTCAAACTATTTCTAGAATCTGAAAAAGTCCGTGATGATTTATTACAAGAATCTTTTACAATCCGACGTAATTTAGATTTATTAGTTATGGATAAACTAAGTTTATCAGTGACAGAAATTCAAGCACATATCAAAAAAATTGATAACCTTCATCATTCTTTAGTACAATTGAGCGATCGCTTATGTCCGATATCTATTCAAGATAGCTTACCTTTATGTATTGAGTGTTTACTAGAACCTTGGATTAACTCCTATCCCCATCTAGATTTTCAGGTTAATATGCCAATTTACTGGAGAATTGAAGAACCTGAATCTAGTTGGATAATTTTAAGGGTTTTAGAAGAATTACTCAGAATAACTTTACCAGAAACAGGAATTTTACTCCCCATTTATATTCATGTAACTCTCAAAGAAATAGGAAGTATAGCACTATTGGCTGTAAAAATTTCCTATCCTGATCTGTCTACTTTGATTTTTTATTCCCATTTACCAGAATTAGAATATCTTTACGATATCTTTAAATTATTAATATCAGGTAAATGCTCATTTTTTCACAAGCATCTGATGTCAACTTGGCACTTTTATTGGTAACTAATTTGGCGTGAATAATTGTCACAGGACTTACGCAACTGGCAAAACAGATCACTAGTGAAGGAAGCCAAGTGGTCATTTAAATCAGACCAAATACATCTAAACATCTGGACGCTTTAGTTGCACCAATTAGATAAACCAATTAGATAAACCAATTAAATAAACCAATTAAATAAAAAAGTATCCCCTCTTCGGAAGAGACGCTGTAAACAACGTCTCCCTACACTTGATTGTTATTTTCTATTTACTTGCTTGTTCCGTTAACTTAGTTAGCACATCATTAGAACGTTCTACAAAGGATTTCATCCCCTCTGCATTAAAACCTTTTTGAGACATTAATGCTAAATCATAAACGTGCTGACAAATTATGGTCACTAATTGACTCGTATGGGATACACCATCACCATGAATAATAGTACCCTGATTAAGATTAATCAAGTTTTGAATTAACGGGTGGGCAGTATTTACTAGCAAAATATGTTCTTCGGGAAATTCAGTGGTTTGCTGCTGCATCATAGCGGTCATTTCCCGCATCCGACGCAGAAATTCCGGTAATAATACCATTGCTGGTGGTGTTCCTTGGGGGTCATCGGATTTCAGTGACTCAGTGCGGATGTTCAATTTTGGCTTATTCAGTGCCTTCTCAAATAGTTCTTTAATCACTTCTCCTTTCGTCTTGTTGGTGGTGGGATCAACAATTTCACCAGTTTTGTCCTCTAGAAGGGTATTATCTAAATCCGAGTCCACCCGTGTAAATTTAACATCCCGATATTCTTGTTCGAGGAAGTTAATAAAGTGGGTATCAATAAAGGAGTCCATAAATAGGACTTCTAAACCCTGATTTTTGTGCAGTTCAATATAAGTATATTGACCTGCTTCATCTGTGCTGTAAAATACTTTATTTTCATGACGTTCTTTATTCCGTTCCAAGTATTCTTTCAGGGTTATATATGGTAAATTAATACTATTAGCTGAGGTGGCATCTTGCCAAGCATCATCTTCAGCGGTTTGAACTTCAACCGCTGCTGCGGCTTCTAATTTAGCCGTAGTGCGGAAAACAATGATATCTTCTACCTGTTTTTTGAATTTATCATCATTGAGAACACCGAACTTGACAAATGTTCCCAAATCTTTCCAGATTTTTATGTATTGTTCCCTGTCATCGCGGTATAATTCCTTTAGTCTATCGCCAACTTTTTTGGCAATATAATCTCCTATTCTCTTAATAGTGCGATCGCCTTGTAATGCACTTCGAGAAACATTTAAAGGAATATCAGTGCTATCAATTACACCTCGCATTGGCATTAAAAATTGGGGAATAATTTCCTCACAATTATCACTGACAAACACCTGATTACAGAATAACTTAATTTGTCCCTTGGTAACATCTACATCAGGGCGCATTTTCGGAAAGTAGAGAATACCATTAATTACAAAGGGATAATCTGTATTTAAATGTACCCATAGCAAGGGTTCTTCCTGAAAAGGATACAAATAGCGGTAAAATTCTAAATAGTCTTCTTTAGTAAGACTACTAGGAGAATCACGCCATGCAGCTTTTTGTTTATTTAAAGTTTCCCCATCCATTTTAATGGGAACCGGCATAAAATCACAATAGGTCTTGACAAGATTCCTAATTCGTGCTGGTTCTAAAAATTCCTCTTCTTCCCCTTCCAAGGTGAGAATAATTGTAGTTCCGTGACTGGTACGTTGGGACTCATCTAAAATAAACTTAGGAGAACCATCACAAGTCCAACGAACTGCTTGTGCGCCTTCTTTGTATGAAAGAGTATCAATTTGTACTTGTTTGGCAACCATAAAAGAAGAGTAGAAACCCAAACCGAAATGACCGATAATCGGTTGGTCTGCTTTTCCTTCATACTTGTGAATAAATTCCTCAGCACTAGAGAAAGCGACTTGGTTAATATATTTTTTTACTTCCTCTGCTGTCATTCCAATCCCATTATCAGTAATGGAGAGAGTTTTGTTGTCTTTATCAATGCTAATGGTAATTTCTGGTTCACCAATTTCACCATTATATTCACCAGCGCGGGACACCATATTTAACTTTTGGATAGCGTCTACCCCGTTAGATACCAGTTCCCGCAAGAAGATTTGATGGTCTGAGTAGAGAGACTTCTTGATAATTGGGAAAATATTCTCAGTATGAATACTGATGTTACCTTGTTCTAGCATAGTTATTCGTCGGTTTTACTTGCAGATATAGATTCTGAAAATCAATTTTCGGTGATTTTATCTTTTTTGGGGTAAGGAATACCTCTTATTTATAATTCGGATTACACTACCATGATCATGATTATTGAATATCTTCGATAATTATGCCGATAATAAGTATATTCAAATATTTTTAGTCAAGATTTTATGAACCCTATAACCTTAACTACTGCTATGACTACTATATTTCTCACGGGAGCGTTACAGAAACTGGGTGAAAATTTTAGTGATGTTTTAATGCAAAAGGTTCGTGACATTATTAGTAGATGGGAACCAACAAGCCAAATTTGTTCCGAATTGGGACAAGAGCAATTATTTTTTCACTCTCTGATTTTTGTGGTATAAACTCAATTGGGAATACTACAAACCTCCGCTTTTTATCATAAACAAGCTGGGTTGATTGTCACCAAGTTTGTTGACGAATACGAGTTTTAAATGATATGTCTAATTGCAACTGGAAATTTTTAAGATCAATTATATCTTGGCAAAGTTTATTGACTGTAATTATTAGTCATAGCTTATTGATTCTTAACTTAGAAGCCCAAGCAGCCAACGCTTCTCTTCCCCACCAGAGAATAAGCCAAAGGGACGAGCCTCCCCGGAGGGATAGGACAGCCCTACCCATTGCTCAAAAGAGAGAAGATTGTCGGGTATCATCAAAAGCAGCCCAACAAAAAGATAAATTACGTTTATTAGCTCTTGCAAACAATAAAGAGGCGAAAAGGGACTATCAAAAACTACTAAAACAGCATACAGAAGAATTACAAGAATGCCGCAGTCGAACTTGGCCAGAGACTCAAGCTATTTGGTTACGTTTATATCCTTGTGATATCCAACCAGGAGCAATTGATCAAATTATGGATCGAATTGTTAACCAAGGCTACAACCAAGTTTATTTAGAAGTATTTTATGATGGACAGGTACTATTACCAGCAGCAACAAACCCGACAGTTTGGCCAGCAGTAGTTCGGATTCGTGGTGCAGAAAAAGTAGATTTATTAGCCGTAGCCATCAAAAAAGCGCAACAAAGGGGGTTAAAAGTATATGCTTGGATGTTTACCAATAACTTTGGTTATACCTATGCTCAACGTCCAGATAGACAAAATGCGATCGCCCGTAATGGCAAAAATCAAACCAGTTTATCCGTAGTAGAGGACGGATCTCAAGTCTTTATTGATCCCTACAATCCCCAGGCTAGAAGCGATTATTACCGAATGGTGCAGCAGGTGATCCGCCGTCGTCCTGATGGTATTCTCTTAGACTATGTACGCTATCCCCGCCAGTCTGGTGCGGATTCCATTGTTACCAAAGTTCAGGACTTATGGCTATTTACCCCCGCCACCCAAGAATTTTTATTTCGCCGCGCCCAAAATTCCAAAGGGCGGGAATTAATTCGCCGGTTTCTCACTAAGGGATATATTAGCAGCGGCGATATAGCGGAAGTTGATCAACGCTACCCGCAAGAAGATGAACCAATGTGGGAAGGGCGTATTCCTGCGAAAAAACAAAAATCTCTGACTTCTTCAGGGGAAAAACAGCGCATTTTGCAATTAGATTTGTGGTTACTCACCGTTGCTCATGCTATGCAAGGGATCTTAGATTTTGTCGCTTTAGCAAGTTATCCCGCCAAACAACAAGGTATACCCGCCGGAGTAGTCTTTTTTCCCGAAGGAAATCAAGCTTTAGGACAAGGGTATGATTCCCGGTTGCAACCTTGGGATAAATTCCCTAGCACCTTAGAATGGCATCCCATGTCCTACGCAACTTGCGGTGATGCTAGTTGTATTGTAGCGCAAGTAAAACAGGTTTTAGCGCTGAGTAAACCAGGTACAAAAGTTATTCCCGCTTTGGCTGGTCAGTGGGGGGGATCAATTAATAATCGTCCATCCTTGGAAGCGCAAATGCAAGCACTATACCAATTATCTCCTCAAATTAAGAGTGTGAGCCATTTTGCTTATTCTTGGCAATATCCTGAACATGATAGTGAACGGAAATCTTGTAATTTTCGCTAAATTTCCCTAGATATTGTATTCTAGGAGAATTTTGTTATCTGCGGGATCTAGATAGAGGACTTAAGCAAATGTCATATTAAATATCTAGAAATATCTAGGGTGCGTCAAACTGGGTAAATACTATCAACAAACAGATGAATCACAAAACTACATTACTAACTTTTGCGCCTGTGACTATCACATTTTTTTCTGTCACACTCGGAACAGTCATTGCACAGACAAAACTCACCAGTCAAGCCAAAGTAACTGTCAATAGTATGGGTCCAGTAAAAATAGGGATGAATCTTCCTGAAGCTGCTGCTGCGGCTAATACTCGTTTATCTGTTAGCTATGCTGGAAGTGATAGTTGTTACTATCTACAAACGGAAGGAGAACTCAAAGGTGTGTCATTTATGGTGACAAAAGATGATGTTAAGAGTCGTCTCCAATATGTTACCAGCGATGTTATTGCCAGAGTAGATGTAAATAATCCCAAAATAACTACTGTTTCTGGTGCAAAAATTGGTGATACAGAAGCGCGAATTAAATCACTTTACCCTGGACAAATTAAAGTTACACCCCATAAATATACAAAGGGATATTATTTAACTTTTATTCCCAAAAATAAAGCCGAACAAAACTATCGCATTGTTTTTGAAACTGATGGTCAGCGTGTAACTAGGTATAGAGCGGGTAAACTACCAGAAGTGGAATATGTAGAGGGATGCAGTTAAGTTGATTTTTAGTAAAATAGACAATTCTATTATGTCATCTCCAGCAATTACCACTGTAATTAAGAGGATTTACAGGATTTTTTATGAATATTTATCTGAGAATATTTCAGGTTTTAAAGATGAGTTTTTTCTTCATCTTGATATGGCTACGCCACGCTACGCTATCAGACAGTAGACAGTAGCGTGTGTTAGCAAAGCGTAACGCACCAAAATTTATTAAATTTAATCTCATGAATTAATGTGAGTTACGTTTATGGGACAATTATTCATGTAGATATTAGAGATGAAAAAATTTGGATTCAGAGAGATTGTACAATCCCTTGGTTCTCTCGCCTTGAGAACAGCAGAAACTAAAATATTAGTATCAATAATAACCTTCATTCTCCACTCTGATAAGCATTTTCAGGATGTTTCCCCGCATAGTGGAATATGTTGAGGGATGCAGTTAAGTTTATATTTAGTAAAATAGACTGGTAAGGTTTAAAAGGAAATTAGATTATGTCATCTCCAGCAATTACCACCGTAGTTAAAATGATGGAATCTTTATCTGAAGATGTACAAGACAGAATTGCAGAACATCTGAGAGAATATTTGGCAGATTTGCAAGATGAACTTAAATGGGATAATTCATTTAAGAAAACTCAAGAAAAATTGATTGCATCTGCTCAACGTGCTAAAAGAGAGATTGCGGAAGGACTTGCAAAACCAATGGACTATGACAAGTTATAAATTCAGGATTTATATCTGGCTTCAGAAAAGACTAGATTTGGTGTATATACCATTAGAGGTTATCAACACCTATGAAGTCAGCAACCCTTCCTTCTTTTTGGGATGAATATCAGTCTCTTGACAAGCAAGTTAGACAGAGTGCGAGAAAAGCTTATCGGTTATGGAGAGAAAATCCTTTTTATCCGTCTTTGCATTTCAAATGTATAAATAACCAGGAAAATATTTGGTCTGTCAGGATAAATCTCAATTATCGAGCAATTGGGGTTTTGGATGGTGATACAGTTACATGGTTTTGGATTGGTAGTCATGACGATTATGAAAATTTCTTTTCATAATCAGAATCAGGATACTCAGGATTTTCTGTGAATAATTATCTAGGGATATTTCAGGTTTTAAAGATGAGTTTTTTCTTCATCCTAAAAATGCTTAATTGTCTGAATCAGGATACCCAGGATTAGAGGATTTACAGGATTTTTTATGAATATTTATCTGGGAATATTCCAGGTTTTAAAGATGAGTTTTTTCTTCATCTTGATATGGCTACGCCACGCTACGCTATCAGACAGTAGACAGTAGCGTGTGTTAGCAAAGCGTAACGCACTAAAATTAATTAAATTTAATCTCATGAATTAATGTGAGTTACGTTTATGGGACAATTATTCATGTAGATATTAGAGATGGAAAAATTTGGATTCAGAGAGATTTTACTGAGGAAGGGGTAGCTAGTGAGTTGGTAGAATTGGGAGTACCAAACGGATATTGTTTTAGGTTTTAAGCCACCTTATATGAGACAGTTTACTGATTTTGTATCTATCATCATACTTTTGAAAATATTATAGATATTGTTGTAAATAGTCTATATAATCTTGGCATCTATCCATACAAGGACTTCTTAAGTATTGATAGTCATATTCATATTCTATAAAAAGTGGATATGTTTCTATATCTTCTATATCTTCTAACCCAGATATGTTTAAATATTCTACATACCTCTCTAAATCCTTCTCTAAATCCCCCTTTTCTAATTCTAAATTCTTAATATAGGCATCTTTTTGAGCAATCTGCTTTTGCAATTCATTCGGATAAATATTATTGTTGTTACTTATCTCATTTAATCGTGATTCTTTATCATTAAGATTTATTTCTAGCTGTTTAATTCTTTGAATATTTTGATTATTTTCAATTTCTAACTTTTGGATATCATTATCTTTTTGAGCAATCTGGAATTGTATATTTTCTAGATAACTATGATTATTACTAACTTCAAATGTATTCCGTTACAATTCTAAATCTCTTATTTTCTCAGTGAGAGATTGAATTTGCCCTTCTAATTGTTGAACGCGATTATTCAAATTAATTTTTTCTTGTGTAAGTAATTTACAATTAGATTGCTGGGTAATAATATTGGCTTCTAATAACGAGATATTTTGTAAATTTCCAGCTTTTTCTATTTCTAAAGTTTGAATATAAGCATCTTTCTGAATTATTAAAGATTGCAGATTATTTGATTCATGTTGAATCGGCTCTAACTCAATATTATGATCTGATTTAGACTGTAGTAACTGGTTTTTATTATTTCTAAATAATAATCTTATAATTAAGATTATCGCTATTAAAATGCTAATGATATACAGCAAGTAGCTTTGAGTGAGGTACACATTATGCGGGCAAGACTTGTACTGAGATTGGTCGAAGTATGCCCGCCCACAAAAGTTTTATCATTAATATCTGTACTTCATAATACCGGAAACTGCCGTATATCATACAAATACCTCTTTAATCACTAATTAGGTAAAGTTAACTTTGTAAAGATGTGTAAAAATAAGTAACCATTATTGAAGTTCATGAAGAATCATAAACTATTCGCTATCAGTAGGACTGACATAGCTTATTTAAGCTTGTTTACTCAATATATCATAATATATGATACTTCTTTTAGTTTGCGTCTTTGCGCGAAACAAAAAATATTCATAACCCGGCGAATATAATTCGCGTCTGCACAGACAAAACCCGCCGAGTTCAAAAATCTTGCTTTTAGTCCACTCAGGTGGACTTAGTTTGTATAGCCGCGTTCGCGTAGCGTGCTGGAAGCATCTTTCTAATTGCCAGGGCTTCTCAATTATTCATTGAAACAAAGACTCCAAATCTCGATAACCACTAACTACACGGACAATTTCAATTCCACCATTAATAACTCGATAAAGAATCACGTAACCATCTAAAGGAACACCCCGCAAATCAAACCTAATATTTTCATAGCTACGCCCCATATTAGGGAAATTAGCTAAATACTGACACCTCTTTTCAAACTCATCAACAAAACGCTCTCCAGCATCAATATTTCTAGTAACAAAATAATCAATAATTTCTGATAAATCACGACTAGCTTCTGGAGAAATCATAAGTATTTTCATCCTTATCTCTCTCTCGCTTGACGCAACTTATCCCGCAATTGTGAAATCACAACTTCCCCATTAATACCTTCACCTCTATCTAATTGTTCAATAGCAACATCCACCTTTTCCCGTGTTTCTTCCACCCAATTCTGATAACCCTTATCCCACTCCAAAAGCAATTTTAACGCCTTACTAATTACATCTTCAGGATTTGTATATCTACCTGTGGCAATTTGCGCTTGAATAATTTGCTCTAATTCCGGTTTAATTTGGATATTCATAATTTTACCTTTTTATACTAATTGCTCAAAATCTGGAAGAGAAAAACCTTTCCACTTTCAACATTAAATAATCAGCACTCACTCGTAGAGATTTCAACAATAACCTATCAGATTCACTTAATTGATTATTTTGATTTTTTTCTAATAGTTGAAAATGTAATTCTTGCTGACTTTGGTGGAATTTGACTTTGAGCAATATTTAATAATTCCTCAATTGTTAACTCTTGCATAGCTATTAATTCTCCTTATAATTTCAGATGTGCATACTTTTGGTAATGAATAATATTTCAGATTTTATTGATTTTCAAGAGATTCAGATTGAGAATTGGTTTGTTTAGATTATAAATATTTTTTGTCTGAATCAGGATGCCCAGGATTAGAGGATTAATAGGATTTTATATGAATATTTATCTGGAAATATTCCAGATTTTAAAGATTAGTTTTTTTCTTCATCCTGTACATCCTTAAATCCTGGATATCCTGATTCAGACAGTAGGGTGTCATTAACTCCGTGTCCTCTGCGCCTGGAGTGGTTCGTTAAAAACAATCCAGGGGCGGACAAACCGCCCCCATTAAAATCAGGTAACACCAAAAACAATCACCAAGCCCAAAACAGCCCCAAAAACGATCAAGGCATAGAATTGAACCCGACCATTTTCCAAGTATTTCAAACCTTCACCACTGACAAGAGTAAAGAAACCCGTGAGATTAACAGCACCGTCAACAACGCGGAAATCAACTTCCATCACTTGTCTAGCCACACGACGCAAACCGAGAACAAAAACACGATGATAAATATCATCAAAGTACCATTTATTCAAGGATAAATCATAGAGTGGTTGAATTTTAGAAGCGATCGCACTAGGATCAATTTTGCGAGCCAAATACATCAGCACTGCTAAAGTAATCCCAATCACAGAAACCGCCACAGAACTACCAGCCATCACATAAAATTCATGGGGGTCAAATTCCGCAGCCTTTTCCAGAACTTCGGCTAAAGTTTCGCTAGGGGGAAAGATAAACTGCTCAAAATAATTGGCATAGGGAGTACCCACCAAACCAATTAACATAGAAGGAATAGCCAAAACCACCAAAGGTAAACTCATAGTCCAAGGAGACTCATGGGGAGAATGGCTGTGTCCGTGGGAGTCATGGGAATGACTATCTAATTCTCCCTTTTTCATCGCCCCAGGACCGAAATTAGGAGCTAATTCTGCTGTACCTGATTTTTGTGCCAAAGCAGCAGCGGCATTTTTGAGTTTTACCTTGATTTTCTCATCATTACCCCGGAATTTACCTTCAAATGTTGAGAAATACATTCTAAACATATAAAAAGCTGTAATTCCTGCTGTCACCCAACCAATAAACCACAGGAAGGGGTTAGCAGCAAAGGCCGCGCCCAAAATTTCATCTTTTGACCAAAAACCGGCAAAGGGAGGAATCCCTGCAATGGCCAGGCAGCCAATCAAAAATGTGAAACCCGTCACGGGCATATATTTCCGCAGTCCGCCCATTAAGCGCATATCTTGCGCTAGTACGGGGTCATGACCAACAACTGCTTCCATACCATGAATTACCGAACCAGAACCCAAGAATAGCATCGCTTTAAAATAAGCGTGAGTCATCAGGTGGAATAAACCGGCGCTATAAGCACCCACACCCATGGCCATCACCATGTAACCGAGTTGGGAAATGGTGGAATAAGCCAAACCCTTTTTAATGTCATTTTGGGTAATGGCGATAGTTGCCCCTAAAAACGCCGTCAATGCGCCAGTAAAAGCAATTACGTTCATTGCTGCTGGCACATTTTCAAATACTGGATACATCCGGGCAATGAGGAATACACCCGCTGCTACCATTGTCGCTGCATGGATGAGGGCAGAAATGGGAGTAGGACCTTCCATTGCGTCTGGTAGCCAGACATGGAGTGGGAATTGGGCCGATTTAGCAACAGGTCCAAGGAAGACTAAAATCGCCAACACAATGGCGAGGAAATTGCTAATAGAGCCAGTTTCTACTAGGTTTGATAGGCGATCGCCCATGACCATAAAATCAAAGCTTCCTGTCGCCCAGAACAGCCCCAAAATGCCTAATAATAAGCCGAAGTCACCGACCCGGTTTGTAACAAATGCTTTTTGGCAGGCCTCTGCTGCGGCTTTGCGGTCATACCAAAAGCCCACTAGGAGGTAGGAACACATCCCCACCAATTCCCAGAAAATGTAAACTTGTACCAGGTTGGGGCTGACCACCAAACCTAACATGGAAGAGCCAAATAAGCTGAGATAGGCATAAAACCGCACATAACCGGGGTCATGAGCCATGTAGCCATCGGTGTAAATCATCACCAAAACTGCTACTGTGGTGACAATTACCAGCATTAAGGCTGTAAGGTGGTCAATAGTGTAGCCCATAGTCAGGTGAAAATTTCCTGCTGCTGCCCATTCCAGGGTGCGGAGGTAAGGTGCATGGCCTTGAATTTGACTCCACAGCAAGGCCGACGACAGAACCATAGAAGCTCCCATAAGGGAGATAATGACTACAGCATTTAATTGTCGCAGGCGGTTTGTCACCTGATTGATCGAGATTAGCCCTAGACCGACTAGCATTGCTCCCAAGAGAGGTAATACTGGAATCAGCCAGGCATACTGATAGATTAATTCCATCACTAACGCCTACTTTTAGAATTCTGTACAAACAAAGGGTGAGTTAACTGAAGAATCAGAACTGTTAGTAATTGTGACATAGACCCTTGAGGATAAAATACCCCACCTGATACCCTTTGAGTGGGGTGTTAAGCATGGTTTTAGATTTGGGACTCACCAAGCACCAAATCAATTAAAATAGCTTACTGAGCCTACTGTAATGCTTACGCCTCTAAAATAGCCTAACAGTCAGCCTTGGGGCTATAAAATTTCTAAAAACTTCTGCTTTTTGTCTTTTGTCACTTACTTTTTAATTGCACTTAATTGTACATCGTTGTATTTTAATTCGGCTGTTTTTATGCCAGTGTCAGTTTTATTAGTGATTTTGTAAGTAAGTTGAATTGCTTCTAAGGCTTGACGTAAATCGTCTCTACCACAAAAACCTTCTAAGCGTTGCTTGACTATTCCTTTTTCAATTAGCAGTAAAGTCGGTAGGGATTTGAGGCGATAGGTATTAGACAACTTGAAATTTTGATCAGCGTTGACTCCGGCCAACTTAATTTCATCACCACATTGGGTTTGAAATTGCAATAAAAGCGGGTGAATAACGCGACATAGAGCGCACCAGGGCGCTTCAAAATAAACTAAAACGGGAACTGGAGATGCCAAAACTTCTTGATTAAATGTCCGTTCACTGACCGAAAACACCATGATGCCTCTTGGAATATAAGGTTTTTATATGAAAACAAAAACAATGGTCAGTAGCAGCAATTGGTAAGTCATTAAAAGAACATCTGATTTTTAGATTTTTCTGTGAACAAATAAACCACCGTGAATGTCGCGCTGGCTGTTCTCAATGTTCAAATCCTGATTGCTATTGACTACTACTGCCTTATAAGACTTTGACAATGCTGATAGCGTATATTGCTGTAGTTCATACATTGCTGTTTATTTCCCGTTTTTACCAAGGTAGAAAGCTACTTATTGTTTACGGGGATAAATTCTGCCTGAGACTGAGGAACAAATCCTTTTTTCCACCTTAGTGAAAAACAGTCTCATGATAGATGCTGAAATTTATCCTACATTGTTTTGGTAGCAAGTGATGATCACAAAATTTTATTAAATTTATATTTTTTGTTAATCTTGGGGATCAGACGAAACTACCACATTATCCTACTTGTTGCCACGAATAACAAGGGGTGAGACCACCATAATAAACCAGTAAAAATGGCAACTCCTAAATAAGCAGGACGCAGAAATTCCTGCCAGTTTAAAGATTGACGGCCATCAATAATTGCTTGAAAGGGAATAATAGAAGTCCGCTGCTTGAGAAGTGCAAAAGCTTCTCCATAGCGTTGACTTAAACGCCGATCTCCATGCCATACTCCAAAAAGGTGATGTAGTATCAGACCTATTGAAGTAACAAGAGTGAAGCTAGTACCTAACCAGAGAGTATGGGCTACACACCAAATTACCTGTCCCACCATTTGCGGGTGACGGGTAATACGGATAATCCCGGTTTCATAAAGATGAACTTGGGGCTTTTGAATAGCGGCAATTTCTAGTAAATTGAAGGTAGCCGGATATAAAAACAAAAAAGATACAGCAGATAATATCCAAACTAATGTTCCTACCCCCGGAATACCTTGCACCTGCCAAAGTTGCCATCCATCATAACGATGATTAAAAAAGTAAACAATTAATAGCACGGCTAAGGGTAAGCTGATTAATGCGAATAAAATGCGATAAAGCCGCGGTCCAATGTATTTTTCAGCCCAAGGACGCATAGCAGCACCTCCACTATGGGCAATTGCAAAAACTAATTGTAACCCCAGTATGACAAAATGACTGGGAGTAAACCAAGAATTGGGCATGATAGATAAAACTCAATTTAAGATTCTCAAAAACGAAAGAAGTTACTATTTATGGGTAAACATTGGGTAAACATCTTGAATTTTAACAGATTATACACGACAGGATTTCTGTCAATATGTTGTGGTAAGTGTTTTAGTTAGTTCTTTAAATTTAACTATTGCCTAAATTATGACTAGTCGCAAAGCTACTCACCCCGATTTATTTTTCCAGCTACTCATACATCCAAATTTCTGGGTTAAGCCTTATGTCTGACCTTCCTTTTACATTAGATCAGTTACGTATTCTCAAAGCTATCGCCCAAGAAGGGAGTTTTAAACGGGCTGCTGATAGTCTTTATGTCTCCCAACCGGCTGTCAGTTTGCAAGTTCAAAACCTGGAAAGGCAATTGGATGTTCCCATATTTGACAGGGGAGGCCGTCGCGCTCAATTAACAGAGGCGGGACATCTACTCCTGAGTTATGGGGAAAAAATCCTCAGTTTATGTCAGGAAACCTGCCGCGCTATTGAGGACTTGCAAAATCTTCAAGGTGGTACATTAATTGTCGGCGCGTCCCAAACCACTGGTACTTATCTTTTACCGAAAATGATCGGCTTATTCCGACAAAAGTATCCAGATGTGGCTGTGCAATTGCACGTCCATTCTACCAGACGCACCGCTTGGAGTGTTGCCAATGGCCAGATTGATCTGGCGATCATTGGTGGGGAAATTCCCGCTGAATTGGGGGAGTCTTTAAAAACTATTCCTTATGCTGAGGATGAATTGGCACTCATTTTACCCACGTCCCATCCCTTTGCTAAATTAGAAACAATCCAAAAAGAAGACCTATATAAACTACAATTCATTGCTCTCGACTCCCAATCAACCATCCGCAAAGTTATTGACCAGGTGCTGGCACGTTGTAATATTGACACCAGGCGGTTTAAGTTGGAAATGGAACTTAATTCCATAGAAGCGATTAAAAATGCCGTCCAGTCTGGCTTAGGTGCTGCCTTTGTCTCTACTTCTGCCATTGCTAAAGAATTACAAATGGGTGTTCTCCATCATGCACCAATCCAGGACGTTGTAGTCAAGCGTACACTTTGGTTAATATTTAACCCTAGCCGTTATAGATCCAAAGCAGCAGAGGCTTTTAGTCAGGAGATATTACCTGAATTTGCTAACCCAGTTTGGATTCAGGATATGTTAAAGTTAACACAAATGGATCTAGTCGTAAATACATTAGACCTAGCGGCACCAAACCCTACTGATGGCAGTTAAAAGATTCCAGTATCATTAGATTAATTGCTAATGACTACTGGACTAAATCGGACTTAATTTATTAATTTGATACTGCATAAATACCTAAATTACAGTAATTATCCAGTTTAAATGCGTAACAGCTTAATCACCACTGACTAAAGATAATATGCAAGTCCACTGCACTCGTCCCCACTGTCAACGTCCCGAAAATCACTTTACTGATTTAGATGATATTCACACCTTAAAAACAGTACAACAGAAATATTGTATTACCTGCGGTATGCCGCTGATTTTACGTGACCGATATTTGCCAATTAAACTTTTGGGTCAGGGGGGTTTTGGTGCGGCTTTTTTAGCAATTGACCGCGATACTCCCAGTTTGCGTCAATGTGTGATTAAACAATTTCAGCCCAGCATTAATTTAACAGAAGAAGCCTTAGAAAAAGCCAAAATTCTCTTTGCACAAGAAGCAGAAGTTTTAGAAGCAATAGGTAATGAACATCCGCAAATACCTAATTTATTTGCTTTTTTTACGATTACAGTTCCTAGTTTACAAAGCTTACAAATAAATAAACCGCAGCAGTTTTTTTATTTAGTTCAGCAATATATTCATGGACAAACTTTAGAGGAAGAATTAATTCAACAGGGTAATTTTTCTGAACAAAAAGTTATGGAAATACTCAAAGAAATTCTCCCAGTTCTCCAGTTTATTCATGACAGAAATATTATCCATAGAGATATTAAACCTTCCAATATTATGCGTTGTCGTGATGGTAAGCTCTTTTTGCTAGATTTCGGTGCAGTTAAATTAATTGCTAATGCGTCCCCTAGTTCTACAGGCATTTATTCTTTAGGATTTGCACCTCCAGAACAAATGAACAGTAGTCAAGTATTTCCATCTACGGATTTGTATGCCTTAGCTGTTACTCTATTAACGTTACTGACAGGTCAAGAAAGGAGTAAGCTATTTAACGCTTATACAAATCAATGGCAATGGCGGGCGCAAATCACCCTGAAACCGCGACTGGCAGATATTTTAGATAAAATGCTCCTACCTGCTGCTAGTGAGCGTTTTCAGTCAGCACAGGCGGTGCTAGAGGCTCTTTTTCCTCCTTCGGTTGCACCAACAACATCATCACAATTCCCAACTCAACCACCTCACCCACAACCAATTCAGCCTCAAGTATCAAATCAACCAACTTTTACTATTTGGGAATTATTATCTGGGGCTGCTTTTAGTGGGTTTGAAGGGGCATTAATTGCGATCGCTTTTTTCAGTTTATCCAAAAATATTATCATCACTTTTCTAATTTCTATTGTGATTTTGAGTGGTTTAATTTTCGCTCAAACTAGACGCTGGCTGGAAAAATTTGATTTGCTAATTATCCCCGCAATCAGTTTGACAATTATATTTTTTATCCCTTATTTACGAGGTGATATTGGCATTGAGCAAATAATTATTTTAGCTGTGGCTGCGGCGTTAATTTCAATGATATCAACAACCTTATTTAAGCTCATTTATAAACTATTATCTTCCCTGCTTTAGAAAAAATATCCTTAACCCCAAAACCACAAACTTATGTCTCCCAAAAAAGAAACTCTTCCCCTGCTTCTATATTTGATTGCTACCATTAGTTTAATGTTGGTTGGTTCATCGTTTATCATTTTTATAATTAGTTCCGAGATAACATCTACTTCTCCCAGTTCAGTAACTAGTTGCAACGTCTCTAATCTTCCCCAAGGGATTTTTAGTTATGGTGGTAGTACCACCTGGGCTACTCTTCGTAAAGACGTAGATTCTGTACTACAAAAAATTTGTCCTCAGTTTGTTTTACGTTACATACAACCACTTTTTAAAGACCCAGGTTCGGGAACTGGGATTCAAATGTTGATAGATAATCAACTAGCTTTTATTCAATCTTCCCGCTCCATTAAATTAGAAGAAACCAGCCAAGCGCAACAAAAAGGATTCAGGTTAAAAGAAATTATCGTAGCAATTGATGCTATTGCGATCGCAGTTAATCATAACTTAAATATCCCCGGATTAACCACTGCCCAGATTAAAGATATTTACACTGGTAAAGTTACTAACTGGCAAAAATTAGGTGGTGCAAATTTACCTATTATTCCCTTATCCCGCAGTCAAGAAGCTGGTGGTACAGTGGATTTTTTTATTGAATATGTTCTTAATAAAGATAAATTTGGTAACAATGTTAATTACATTCCTACAACCACAGAAGCCCTGAGAAAAATAGCCAATACTCCGGGGGGAATTTATTACGGTTCCGCTCCTGAAATCGTCCCGCAATGTACCATTAAATCCCTACCAATTGGACGAACAAACGGGCAATTTGTCACACCTTATCAACAACCAGAAATAGCTCAGTCTCAATGTCTAAATCAGCGTAACCAGTTGAACACTGAGAATTTTCGCAATGGAAATTACCCAATCACCCGCAACTTATTTGTGATTATCAAACAAAATGGTCAATCAGATCAACAAGCTGGAGAAGCTTATGCAAATTGGTTATTAACATCTCAAGGTCAAGAACTGATTGAAAAAGCTGGGTTTGTAAAAATCAAATGACCTTTATACCCGACCCTAAATCTTGTGGTGCGGGCATCTTGCCCGCTATAATTATCCAAATCTTGCCGGCTATAATTATCCAAATCTTGCCCGCTATAATTATCCAAATCTTGCCGGCTATAATTATCCAAATCTTGCCCGCTATAATTATCCAAATTTAATACAGTTTAAATACAGTCCAGTTGACCACCATCAGAAAAAACTTATGAAATGGAAAGGCAAAATACTCCCTATTATTTTCATACCCCTACTTTTGGGGTTTGGTTATTGGTGTTTTTTCATTATTGTTACTAATCCGAAATCCTCTGATAATTTAGCAATAAATAGTGAAAATAAGCTGAATTCTCATCAATGGAAAGACCGAAATCAATCAATTGCACAACGAATTAGTTTTGGAGAAAAAATTTTAATTTCTGATGATATTTTACCAGACAAAAAAGATGCTGCTAAGGCTATTTTTGATAAAAATTATCAGCAAGCAATCACTAATTTAACATCATCTCTAAAAATCAAACCCAATGACCCAGAGGCACTGATTTATCTGCATAATGCCCGCATTGGTTCTGGTAAAAGCTATACCCTTGTTGTCTCTACACCTATTGGTAATGACCCGAATACGGCATTAGAAATATTGCGTGGTGTTGCACAAGCTCAAAATGAAATTAATACTGCTGGGGGAGTAAAGGGAGTACCGTTAAAAGTAGGTATAGCTAATGATGACGATGATCAGAAAATATGTCAACAGGTAGCCGCAGCTTTGGTAGAAAACCCCGAAGTTTTAGGAGTAATTGGACATTATAGCAGTGACGCAACATTGGCCGCCGGGAAGGTTTATGATGATGGAAAACTAGTAGCTATTTCCCCTACTAGTAGTTCTGTAAAAATTTCCAATTTTAGTCCCTACGTTTTTCGCACATTAACTAGTGATTTTGTCGCGGCCAGAGCTTTAGCTAATTATATGGTGAAAACTTTGGGGAAAAAAAATGCAGCAGTTTTTTATAATGCTCAAAGCAACTACAGTCAGTCATTAAAATCTGAGTTTGTTTCCTCTGTTTCTTTGGAGGGTGGAGAAATATCAGGTGAGTTTGATTTATCTAAGGCTGATTTTAGCCCTTCATCTAGCATCGAGAAAGCATTTAAACAAGGTGCGGAAGTTTTAATGTTAGCTCCTAATGGTGAAACCCTAGATAAAGCATTACAAGTAGTGCAAGTAAATCGAAAACGTCTGATTTTACTCGGTGGTGATGATGTTTATAGCCTCAAAACTTTAGAAATTGCCACAGAGCAAGCATTAGCCATGGTAGTGGCCGTTCCTTGGCATATTCATGGCAATCCTAATTCCCCATTTCCAGCCCAATCTAGAAAGTTATGGGGTAGTGATGTAAATTGGCGTACAGCAACCGCTTATGATGCTACAAAAGCCTTTATCGCTGCGTTAGCAACTAATCCCAGTCGTTCTGCAATTCAAAAAACACTACTTTCATCAGACTTTTCCACCAGTGGTGCTGCCGGTTCCATTCGTTTTTTACCGTCGGGAGATCGAAATACCCCAGTCCAACTAGTGAAAATTGTCCGTGGTAATCGCTCTCGGACTGGGTACGACTTTGAGCCGGTGCTGGAAAAATAGAAACACTGGGGGAAAAACCCATTATCAGCTATTGAGCATTTCAACTCTATAGGAATATTTTTGTTATTTAAACTCAATACTTGGCCAATTTTTAACTGATCAATGTTACCAATCTGCGGTGAAAATGAGGAGCAGGCTCAGGAACTAATTACCCAAAGTTGGTTTATCAAAATCCACTGATACCTGCTATTGGTGTGTCCGAGAGTGGCAAGCTCTCAGGTAACATTGATCAAGCTGCTCTTTCGAGATTTGAACTACCCATTATTAGCTGGTCTATTGATAGCATCTGCGGGTAGGCAAATTAAATTATCCCCTTGGGCCAGAATTAAGCCGCGTTGACGTAATTTACCCATTAAACGAGTGACAGTTACACGGGTTGAACCAATGGCGCTGCCAATTTGGGCATGAGTGAGGGGGAAGGGTAAGCAATAACCACGAATTACATCAGGATCAGTTTCGCTCATGGAAGGCTCGCCATATTCCTCAATCAGTAAGGTGAGAAATCCTAAGAGACGGTCAATTGTACGTCTTTGTCCTAAAGCACTTAACCAGAGTAACTTGCGCTGATGCTGATATCTAAAAGCATCCATAACTTCACGACGGAAGTGAGGCCAGTTGTCTAGATCATGCCAGTACATCCACAGTACCGCAGTTTGGTCAACGTGGGCAAAGGACTGGAGTGTAAATGGGGACTGGGCAACAATTTCAAAGGGTTGTCCTGCCCCTACAAAGCCCAAGAAGGCTTCTTCTGGAGTTCTGTTAATTCTTCTGGATGTTAACTGACTAGCGGTAGCACCCACTTGGGCAGTTCCTACCATGCGGATAGCACCCCTTTGCACTAAATAGAGCAAACCAGGTCTGGCTGGAATGCGCTCATCTTTACTGAAGGTGCGGCAGCGGTAGTGTTCTTGGGCCCAGTCAAGAATACGTTGCCAAGTTAAGAAGGGACGTGAAGCTTCGGAAAAGGAAGATTGAGATTGCATAAGTAACACAGAGCGTTTGGCTAAAAAACAAAGACGTGATCAGAACAGTGCAAGGAGTGTCTTTGTGTGAACGGGGTAGAGTTAACGCTTAATAGCGCTAGTCTTCCAATAAGATAGAAAGCAATTTAGCTCTCTATTTTTTCTTATACTTCCTACTGTACAACGAGGGTACTAAACTTTACCCATCTTTTATACATTAATTCATCAAATTTTATCCTACTCTTATTTTTATGTACATAGAGTAAACTTCTATCTGAAGGTAGATGGAACAGGATAAAATGATGCACCTCATAAATTTTTTACAAGGAATACGTGTATCCTCAACTACTTTTTAGTAAAAATCAAGCTATTAAGCAGCTAATAAGCGGTTATCTGGCCTCTTGCTTCAGTGTTTTTACCAATGATAGGGGAATTACAGGCATAGAAAGTAGAAAAGTTCCTCTCTATCAAGGAGGATATAATCAAAAAATTCTATATATCTCTGGCGTGGCCATGGGGATATCAAAATCTCAGAATTTACCCGCGATGGAAATTGCTCAGGCTATGGCTGGGCATTTATCCAGAAATAGTGATAGTTTATTTAGCGTTAAGGTAATTCCTCCTGGTTGGATTTATTTAGAACTCATTGACTCTACCTTAGCAGCTTGGTTACAAAATTTGATAGTTTTTCCAGAAAATGAAGACTTGATAAATAATTTTCTGAATTACCAATTACCAGTCACTAATCATCAATCACAAATTTCATTACATTCATTAACAATTTTTAAAATTCAATACGCCCATTCCCGCTGTTGTTCTTTATTACGATTAGCAGAGAAAGATGGATTAATTGCACTTGATAGAATAGGTACTAAAAGTTATTTTTCTGTGAAACCGATACCTTTACTTAATGGTGATCAAAAACTTCTGCTTAATCACGTTGATGAGATGTTACTGATGCACCAATTAGTAAAATTAGTAGATGATTTAGTTTGTAGTCATAGTAGTTCTCTGAACTGGGAAACAGCCGCTGGGAAGTTGAGTCAAGCTTTTGAGAAGTTCTGGGGTAGTTGTCGTATTTGGGGAGAAGTAAAAATTCAGACTCCAGAATTAGCCCAAGCTAGGTTAGGACTATTGGTAGCAACTCAGTTGGTTTTTAGATCCGTGTTAGAAGACAAGTTGGGGGTAGTTGCACCGATAGAACTCTAATTTATATTTACAAAAACTTCTCGAAAATCTATTGACAAAATACATATCTTTAACTACAATGTTAATCGTGTGAGGAGCGAACCAAAAAGGACACCGAGACGAAACACGGCCAGTCGTCGGTGTCTTTTTTGTGTTTATCCTTTCTAAGAAAGCAAGAATTTTTCTATTGCTATTGCTGCACCGTCTAATTCTATACTAGGTGCTACCCAATTAGCGATCGCTTGCACTTCTGGCGGTGCGTTACCCATGGCCACACTAATACCGGCATAACTGAGCATTTCTACATCATTGAAATTATCACCGATAGTCATGACATGATGACTTTCTAAACCTAGCATTTCTTCCGCTAGATAACGGACAGCATTACCTTTATTAACATGAGTATTCGCAGCTTCTAGAAAAGTGGGGACGGATGTTGTCATATACAAATCTGTGGGTTTGTATCTAAGGCGTAAATCAGCTAAAAGTTGTTGAGTTAAATTTGCGTCCTCAGACAAAGCTAGTATCTTAGTGGGTTCATGATCTAATAATTGACCTAAATCACCGACGGGAATAGCAGTTACACCACAACGCTGTTGATAATTATCTGTTTCTTTGGTGATTTCTCGCACATAAAGTTGGTCATTAATGTAAAAATGGACCGAAAGGAGCGATCGCAAATCCGGCTGTTCAAAGTATTCTAGTAGTTGTTGGGTAATTTCCCTAGATACAGGTAAATGACGGTGAATTTGGTCATTACCCGGATCTTGAATCCAAGCACCTTGATAGGCTATTAATGGCAGTGTAGAGCCAATTTCCCGGTGAAATCGCAAAGCTGAACAATACATCCTGCCAGTAGCGATAGCGACCTTAATTCCTTTAGCTTGTACCGCAGCAATAACTTCTTTGACGGTAACGCTGAGAGTATTAGAATGTCCGGTAATTGTCCCATCTATGTCTAGAACTAATAGTTTAATATCATTTACTCCAGCAGATGCTTTGTACATAAATTTAAGTCTTTAGCAATAATTTCAATGAAAACAGAAAACCAAACTGTACCCCGTCGTATTTTACCCATAATTGCTCAATGGTACGGAAGTTATCACAAAATTTAACAGCATAATTAAAACTTATATAAATCCAATAATACTTTTAATATTCATAACTTAGGAAAATTCAACTTTAGATTTTCTTAACAATTAATTGAGAATTATTTTTATTTAGCAACGAGCTTGCAATACTTTCGGCGATTTGCTAGAATTATTGAGAATTTCATAATTGGGCTAATATTGTCAATTTTGCACCCTGCTGAAAAGATGATCTGTAAAAGTCTTTATTTATAGTCGTTTCAGAGATCAATTTTGAAAAAAATACAAAACTTTACAAATTAGCAGTGGTTTAAAAGAGTAAATTGGGGAAAAATTATTCAGCAAATAATGTACTTTGACCATTAGAACAAATATACTATTGACAAATAGAGTAACTTATGGTATGTAAAGAGTTTTTCGTAAGCGTAACGCACCATATTATTAAACTCTATAATTAGATACGTAGGGTGTGTTAGCGACAGCGTAACGCACCATATTATCCATTTATAATTAGATACGTAGGATGTGTTAGCGACTAGTAACGCACCATATTATCAAATCGTTTAAATTGTCTAATGTGCCGTTATTAATAATTGAATCTTGATCATATCGCATCAATCACAGGATAATTTGATGATGTAGAGACGTTTCATGAAACATCTCTACAACGTCCTTCATCTACATGATACCAGAAACTACACTAAAGTAGTAGTAAAGTTACTGATTTCTAAAGTACCAGTTAAACCTGTCACCTCAATGATGGCATCCGTAGTGGCACTAAATCCTGCGGTAGCGTCATTAATAGCGACAAAAGTACGACTACCAAAGGTAAATTGAGCCGCAGAGTTAGCTGCAAACACAGTATTAGTTAACCTAGCGGTAATGCCTGCTGTATCAAGTGTTGCCACAGGTGTGGTAACATTATTGAACCCGCTGCGGGCAGTGGTAACGAGGAATAAATCATTGCCAGTAGTAGCATTGAAGTCGGTAATGACATCAAAGATACCCAAGGCGGAATTAGCTAAAGTGCGGTAGTCAAAACGGTCTACTCCCAGCCTTCCAGTTAGAGTATCTTTTCCCAGCCCTCCGGTGAGGATGTCATTACCCGCACCACCATCAAGGGTGTTATTAGCACCGTTACCAGTGATGACATTATTAGCAGCGTTACCAGTACCGTTAATCGCACCTGTTCCTGTTAATGTCAGGTTTTCAACGTTAGCAGCCAAAATAGTGTAAGTAACACTAGATTGAATGGTGTCTGTACCCTCGTTGGCATTTTCGGTAATGGTGTCAGTGGTGCTATCTACAATGTAGATATCATTACCTGTACCACCAATTAGGGTATCGTTACCAGAACCACCGTCAAGGATGTTATTACCAGCATTACCTGTGATGACGTTATTATCTGCGTTACCAGTACCATTAATTGCTGTTGTTCCTGTCAGGGTCAGGTTTTCAACGTTGGTAGCAAGAGTGTAAGTAACACTAGATTGAATGGTATCTATACCTTCGTTGGCATTTTCGGTAATAGTATCAATGGTACTATTTATAATGTAAATATCATCACCTATACCACCAATTAGGGTATCTGTACCCGCACCACCATCAAGGATGTTATTAGCAGTGTTACCTGTGATGACGTTATTAGCTGCGTTACCAGTACCGTTAATTGCTGCTGTTCCTGTCAGTGTCAGATTTTCGACGTTGGTAGCAAGAGTCAAAGTGACACTAGATTGAATAGTATCTGTACCACCGCTGGCAAGTTCTGTAATGGTATCAGTGATGCTATCAACAACGTAAATATCATCACCTAAACCACCAATTAAGGTATCATTGCCAGAACCACCATCAAGGATGTTATTAGCAGCATTACCTCTGATGACGTTATTAGCAGCGTTACCAGTACCATTAATTGCTGTTGTTCCTGTCAGGGTCAGGTTTTCAACGTTGGTAGCAAGAGTGTAAGTAACACTAGATTGAATTGTATCTGTACCCTCTTCCAGATACTCCGTAATGATGTCATTGGTATTATCAACAACGTAGTTATCATTACCTAAACCACCAATCAGCGTATCAATACCACCGCTACCGTCAAAGACATTATTGAGTTCGTTACCTGTGATGACGTTATTGAGTTCGTTACCAGTTCCGTTGGTGGCCGTTCCGGTCAGGGTCAGGTTTTCAATATTTCCAGACAAAGCATAGTTTATGCTAGTGTAAACCGTATCCATGCCTTCGTTGGCATTTTCAGTAATGATGTCATTGGTATTATCAACAACGTAGTTATCATCACCTAAACCACCAATTAAGGTATCTATACCACCGCTACCATCAAGGACATTATTGAGTTCGTTACCTGTGATGATGTTATTGAGTTCGTTACCAGTTCCGTTGGTGGCCGTTCCGGTCAGGGTCAGGTTTTCGATATTTTCAGACAAAGCATAGTCAATGATAGTGTAAACTATATCTATACCTGCGGCGACATCTTCGGTAATGCTGTCATTGCTATCATCAACATAGTAAACATCATCCCCTAAACCACCAATTAAGGTATCTGTACCTGCACTACCATCAAGGGTGTTATTACCAGCGTTACCTGTGATGACGTTATTATCTCCGTTACCAGTACCGTTAATTGCTGTTGTTCCGGTCAGGGTCAGGTTTTCGACGTTGGTAGCAAGAGTGTAAGTAACACTAGATTGAATAGTATCTATACCTTCGTTGGCATTTTCGGTAATGATTTCAGTGGCGCTATCAACAATATAGATATCATCACCTAAACCACCAATTAAGGTATCATTGCCAGCACCACCATCAAGGATGTTATTAGCAGTGTTACCTGTGATGACGTTATTAGCTGCGTTACCAGTACCGTTAATTGCTGTTGTTCCGGTCAGGGTCAGGTTTTCGAAGTTGGTAGCAAGAGTGTAAGTAACACTAGATTGAATAGTATCTATACCTTCGTTGGCATTTTCGGTAATGGTATCAGTGGTGCTATCAACAATATAGATATCATCACCTAAACCACCAATTAAGGTATCATTGCCAGCACCACCATCAAGGATGTTATTAGCAGTGTTACCTGTGATGACGTTATTAGCAGCGTTACCAGTACCGTTAATTGCTGCTGTTCCTGTCAGTGTCAGATTTTCGACGTTGGTAGCAAGAGTCAAAGTGACACTAGATTGAGTAGTATCTGTACCACCGCTGGCAAGTTCTGTAATGGTGTCAGTGGTGCTATCTACAATGTAGATATCATTACCTGTACCACCAATTAGGGCATCGTTACCAGCACCACCATCAAGGGTATCGTTACCAGCCGCACCATTGAGGGTATTATTAGCACTGTTACCTGTAATGACGTTATTAGCTGCGTTACCAGTACCGTTAATTACTGCTGTTCCTGTTAGGGTCAGGTTTTCGATGTTCGTCCTGGCAGCAATAGAGTAGGTGACACTGGATTGAATAGTATCTATACCCTCGTTGGCATTTTCGGTAATGATGTCAGTGGTGCTATCAATAATGTAGATATCATCACCTGTACCACCAATTAGGGCATCTGTACCAGCACCACCATCAAGGGTATCGTTACCAGCCGCAGCATTGAGGGTATTATTAGCACTGTTACCTGTAATGACGTTATTAGCTGCGTTACCAGTACCGTTAATTACTGCTGTTCCTGTTAGGGTCAGGTTTTCGATGTTCGTCCTGGCAGCAATAGAGTAGGTGACACTGGATTGAATAGTATCTATACCCTCGTTGGCATTTTCGGTAATGATGTCAGTGGTGCTATCAATAATGTAGATATCATCACCTGTACCACCAATTAGGGTATCTGTACCTGCACCACCATCAAGGGTATCGTTACCAGCACCACCATTGAGGGTATTATTAGCACTGTTACCCATAATGACGTTATTGAGTTCGTTACCCGTACCGTTAATGGCTGTTGTTCCTGTCAGAGTTAGGTTTTCAACGTTGGTAGCAAGAGTTAAGGTGACACTAGATTGAATGGTATCTGTACCCTCGTTGGCATTTTCGGTAATGATGTCAGTGATGCTGTCAACAATGTAGATATCATCACCTATACCACCAATTAGGGCATCATTACCAGCACCACCAAATATGGTATTATTACCAGCGTTACCAGTAATGACGTTATTGAGTTCGTTACCTGTACCGTTAATTGCTGCTGTTCCCGTTAGAGTTAGATTTTCAACGTTGGTAGCAAGAGTCAAAGTGACACTAGATTGAATAGTATCTGTACCCTCATTGACATTTTCGGTAATGATGTCAGTGGTGCTATCAACAATGTAGATATCATCACCTAAACCACCAATTAAGGTATCTGTACCAGCACCACCATTGAGGGTGTCATTACCAGCACCACCGTTGAGGGTATTATTAGCAATGTTACCTGTAATGACGTTATTGAGTTCGTTACCAATACCGTTAATTACTGCTGTTCCCGTTAAGGTCAGATTTTCGACGTTGGTAGCAAGAGTTAAGGTGACACTAGATTGAATAGTATCTGTACCCTCGTTGACATTTTCGGTAATGGTGTCAGTGGTGCTATCTACAATGTAAATATCATCACCTGTACCACCAATTAGGGTATCTGTACCTGCACCACCATCAAGGGTATCATTACCCGCACCACCGTTGAGGGTGTCATTACCAGCACCACCACTGAGGGTGTTATTACTATCATCACCATTGATGATGCTCTCCAGGGTTTCAATTGAGATAGACCAACCACCGGCAACATTTCCCACATCACCACCGAGATCATCGAATATGTAGAGCCGCCACTCACCGTTGGGGTTAGTACCGTTAAAGACAGAAAAGTCTGCATTGTGAGATCCACCGGGGGCAGGAGAGGGAAAAGAGTCAGAGTCACCAACATTAGTTGGCCGATAAGTACCACTGCTAATGCCTGCTTCAGAAGTGGCAGTGGCATCAAAAGTCAAAGTAACGTTGACTAAACCGCTACTGCCCCCTACATCAGACATCAGGATGCTGTTCGCGCCCGTTGGACTTACTAAAAGCACATCAATGTCACCCGAATAAGTATGGTTGAGGTTGGTCAGGGTGACTGTTAGCTTAGTCAAATTACCACTTGTTCCGGAAACATTGATAATTGAAGGATAAGGATTACTTGTCCCGTAGTTTGGAATAGAGATGAAGTTAGTGTTACTGAAAGTTGAAGTTGGCATGGAGATAAACCTGTGTATTGTGAATGGTTATTTTCTGAAAATTATCATACCTGCGACATAGTTTTGTACTGACTTTGTACTGACTTTGTAATCGCTTGGATAGCAATAGGATTTAAATATCTATCTAAAGATAGATGACAAATCAGCCTTTCTTGCTCGGCTTGATTGTTGATAGTGACAAGATTTCCCCCTAAACTCTGTGCCTGTGCTTGAGCTTGTTGCCATGCTACAGCGGTAGTGAGGCGATAAATAGACCCGTTATACTCGTATAAATTTACCATGACTATGTATTAATTCAGTAGTTTATTTCCTTTACCGTACCATCCCTACTACTGACTTGAATATCTATCTTTAGATAGATTTTTATTGATTTAAAATTTGTTATCATAGAGGTGACGAGGAAGAACTATCATCAATTTTCTGTTGTTCTGCGGTCAACTTTCTTATTCCCGTGCCTGAATGGCATGAGAAATGCTATATAATAGTTTTCTGATTTGGTTAAGCAGCAGTTGACTTTTAATTCTCCAATTATCAACAAGCCCACATTCATCCTCATAGATGGACATTCTCTGGCTTTTCGTTCCTACTTCGCTTTTGCTAAAGGTAAAGATGGAGGACTGCGCACAAAAGCGGGTATTCCTACCAGTGTTTGTTTTGGTTTTTTTAAATCTTTATTAGAGGTTCTAAACACAGAACAACCGCAGGCCTTAGCGGTAGCCTTTGATTTGGCTTTACCTACCTTCCGTCATGAAGCAGAGGATACATATAAAGCTGGACGGGCAGAAACACCAGCAGACTTTATTCCCGATTTAGAAAATCTTTATGAGTTACTGCAAGGCTTAAATTTACCTATACTTACTGCACCGGGTTATGAAGCGGATGATGTATTGGGAACATTAGCAGAAAAAGCCGCAGCCGCAGGATATCGAGTGAAGATACTTTCCGGGGATAGGGATTTATTTCAATTAATTGATGCTGATAAAGAAATTACCATTTTAAATTTTACTCCAGAAGCATTAAAACGTTCTACAAATAGTATTAGGGAATTTAGGGCTGAAGAAGTCAAAGAGAAATTAGGGGTATTACCTACACAAATTGTTGATTTTAAAGCTCTATGTGGTGATAAATCAGATAATATTCCAGGAGTGAAAGGAATTGGTGAAAAAACAGCAGTACAATTACTAAATACTTATAATTCCCTTGAGGAAATTTACGCCGCTTTAGATAATATTAAAGGTGCAACTCAGAAAAAACTAGCTGCTGGTAAAGAAGACGCAGAAAAATCTCGCTATTTAGCTAAAATAGTCTGTAATGTTCCTTTAGAAATTAACTTAGAAGATTGTCTATTAACTGGTTTTGACCATAACCGACTTATCCCGATTTTAGAGAAATTAGAATTTAAGAAGTTTTTAGATCAAATTCATGATTTACAGCAAAAATTTGGGGGACAGGAAAAATTTGCAGGAAAAGTTGAAATTTTAGAAAACCAGGTATCTGAAGTCATAGAAACCGATGATGATATCTGGTTTTTTGGTGCTGAAGATACAGTAAAAGCCAAAAAACAAACATCTGCAAATATTCAACCGCGCATTATTGATACAGAAGCTAAATTAATGGAATTGGTAGAAATTTTAAGAAAATTTACTAATCCAGAAATACCCGTTACTTGGGATACAGAAACTACCGCATTAGAACCACGAGATGCAGATTTAGTGGGAATTGGTTGTTGCTGGGGAAGAGAAGTAAATGAACTCGCTTATATTCCTATTGGTCATAAAATTGGGAATAACTTAAATCGAGATTTAGTATTAGCAACACTGCGGCCGATTTTAGAAAGTCCTGATTATCCTAAAGCTTTACAAAATGCTAAATTTGATCGTTTGATTCTGCGGTGTCAGGGACAAGGAATTGAACTAGCTGGGGTGGTATTTGATACGATGTTAGCGAGTTATGTAATTAATCCAGATAGTAGTCATAATTTAACTGACTTATCTTGGCGATATTTAGGATTAACTGCGACCAGTTATGGAGATCTAGTTCCCAAAGGGAAAACTATCGCTGATATGAGTATTTCTGCTGTTGCTGATTATTGTGGTATGGATGTTTATTCTACATTTAAATTAGTCCCAAAATTAAAAGAAAAATTAATAGAAACTCCAGCTTTATATCAACTTTTTAAGCAAGTTGAACAACCATTAGAAGCAGTTTTAGCAGAAGTTGAATATACAGGAGTTAGGATTAATTCAGCCTATCTCCAAGAACTTTCACAGCAATTAGAGACAGAATTAGCAAAGTTAGAAATTACAGCTATTGAAATTGCAGGAGAAAAATTTAATTTAGGTTCTCCCAAACAATTAAGTCAGATTCTATTTGAGAAATTAGGTTTAAGTACCAAATATTCTCGCAAGATTCAAACTGGTTATTCTACCGACGCAGCAACTTTAGAAAAACTCCAAGAAGTTGATAATACGGGATTTGTAAAAGCGATAATTGAATATCGAACATTAGCAAAATTAAAGTCTACCTATGTAGATGCTTTACCAGCTTTAGTTCATCCTCAAAGCCAAAGATTACATACTGATTTTAATCAAACTGCAACTTCCACGGGTAGATTATCTTCTTCTCATCCAAACTTACAAAATATCCCCATTCGCACTGCTTTTAGTAGACAAATTAGAAAAGCATTTTTACCGGAATCAGGTTGGTTAATGGTAGCTGCTGATTATTCCCAAATTGAGTTAAGAATTTTAGCTCATTTGAGTCAAGAACCTGTACTAATTCAAGCATATCAGCAAAATGAAGATATTCATACTGTAACAGCAAAATTAGTATTTGAGAAAGAAAATATTTCCGCAGATGAAAGACGTTTTGCGAAGACGATTAATTTTGGTGTAATTTATGGCATGGGAGCGCAAAAATTTGCCCGCGAAACCGGAATAAATCAAGTAGATGCAAAATTATTTATTGAGAGATTTAATCAAAGATATGGTCATGTTTTTGCGTATTTAGATAAAGTTAAAAAAGAAGCCGTTGCTTATGGTTATGTAGAAACAATTCTAGGGAGAAGACGTTATTTTGAATTTACTAATAATAGTTTGCAACAGTTAAAAGGCAGTAAATTAGAAGATATTAATTTACAAAAATTAAAGAATTTAGATCCATACAATGCTGGGTTACTGCGTGCTGCTGCTAACGCACCAATTCAAGGTTCTAGTGCGGATATTATCAAAATAGCAATGGTGCAATTACATGAGGTTTTAAAAAAATATCAGGCCCGGATGTTGTTGCAAGTTCATGATGAATTAGTTTTTGAAATTCCTCCCCAAGAATGGGAAGAATTGCGACCACAAATTAAGTCGGTCATGGAAAATGCTGTTTCTTTATCTGTTCCCTTGGTTGTTGATATTCATGCTGGGGATAATTGGATGGAAACGAAGTAAAATATTCTAATACGGGGTCATCTAAAAGGTATATTTTTGATATAAGTAGGTGAACGGAAAAAAACCGACATAAGTAACGAAAAGTAAAGTTGCCCAAAACCTGTTCCCTGTTCCCTATTCCCTGTTCCCTGTTCCTTTATCATAACGACAATTTTTAACGCCAACCTACTTAGCTGGGAGTATTCCCAGGAACATTTACCACCCCTAACTGTCAAAAAAGACTGTTGAGTAAAAAAATGGAGATTGCCAATTTAATTAAATCAACCTAACAATGAAGCGGAAATCGCCAAAAAGCTGTTAATTAATAACTAGTGACTTTTTGCCAAACATGATTTTAATTGCAGATTGATTGTGATGAATATAGCTAATTTTCCGTGGCTGACGACGATTATTTTATTCCCCATAGCCGCATCACTACTACTTCCTATCATCCCAGATAAAGACGGCAAAACGGTGCGCTGGTATTCCCTGATTGTGGGGCTGATAGATTTTGTACTGATTGTCTGCGCTTTTTATACTGGGTACGATTTCTCTAATCCCAATTTGCAATTGGTAGAGAGTTATCCCTGGGTGCCGCAATTGGGGTTAAATTGGTCTGTAGGGGCTGATGGCTTGTCTATGCCTCTAATTCTCTTAACGGGATTTATTACCACCCTGGCGATTTTAGCAGCTTGGCCTGTGACACTCAAGCCAAAATTATTTTTCTTTTTGATTTTGGCTATGTATGGCGGTCAAATTGCTGTTTTCGCAGTCCAGGATATGCTGTTATTCTTCCTGGTCTGGGAATTGGAACTTGTACCAATATACTTCTTGCTGTCAATTTGGGGAGGTAAAAAGCGCCAATACGCAGCAACTAAATTTATTCTATACACTGCTGGTGGGTCTCTGTTTATTTTGTTGTCTTCCTTGACAATGGGATTTTATGGTGATACAGTCACCTTCGATATGTCCGCGATCGCGTTGAAAGATTTTAGCTTAAATTTACAACTTCTACTATACGCTGGCTTTCTCATTGCCTACGCTGTGAAGTTGCCCATCATTCCCCTGCATACTTGGCTACCAGATGCCCATGGTGAGGCTACAGCACCAGTACATATGCTACTTGCGGGTATTTTGCTAAAAATGGGTGGTTATGCCCTAATTCGCATGAATGCCCAAATGCTACCTGATGCTCATGCTTATGTTGCACCGGCTTTAGTGGTTTTAGGAGTAGTAAATATCATCTATGCTGCTTTAACGTCCTTTGCTCAAAGGAACTTAAAACGGAAAATTGCCTACTCTTCAATTTCCCACATGGGTTTTGTTCTCATTGGTATTGCCTCTTTTACCGATTTGGGTTTGAGTGGGGCAGTTCTACAAATGGTTTCTCACGGCTTAATTGGGGCAAGTTTGTTCTTTTTAGTCGGTGCAACTTATGATCGTACACATACTTTAATGTTAGATGAAATGGGTGGTGTGGGTAAAAGAATGCGGAAGATTTTCGCTATGTTTACCACCTGTTCCATGGCATCTTTAGCATTACCAGGAATGAGCGGTTTTGTAGCGGAATTAATGGTATTTGTGGGCTTCGCAACTAGCGATGCTTATAACCCAACATTCAAAGTTATTGTCATTTTCTTGATGGCTGTTGGTGTAATTTTAACACCAATTTATCTACTTTCAATGTTGCGCGAAATTTTCTACGGACAAGAAAACGAGGAGTTAGTTTCTCACCAAGCTTTAATAGATGCTGAACCCCGCGAGGTCTTTATCATTGCTTGTTTGTTGATTCCTATTATTGGTATTGGTTTCTATCCCAAGTTGTTAACTCAAATGTACGACGCTACAACTGTACAATTGACAGCTAGATTACGTGATTCTGTTCCTACTTTGACAGCAGAAAAAGCTGTGCAAAATGTTTCTTTGATTGCGCCGATAATTGGTAATTAATTTGTAATTACAGCTATAATTTACAATTAGGGTGGGTTTGATACCTGCCCTTTTTTTTGTTTCCTAGGAAGTCCCAAAGGAGTAGAAACCCAAAGATTTTTGTTGTGTCCGATCTGATGCCATAAACATAACTTACAATTAACACAGAAGAGCGATATTTATCAGCGATATTTATACAGCAAGTAGCTTTGAGTGAGGTACAACTTATGCGGGCAAGATGCCCGCACCACAAGAGTTTTATCATTAATATCTGTAATTGATAATACCAGTAACTGCTGTAATATACGGCGATTTTGCTAGTAAATGAACCACTTTTTTTGTTTTGCACAATCTCTCTTAGACATACCGAATCGTAGGCGCAAAGGAAGAAGTTAGTCAAAGTGTGATTTAAATCGATGAAAAACTTCTGTAATTAACCTATACTAATCAAAATTTTTTACTTATGCTTTGTTCGCTGCTTAATTTGAGTTGCACAGAAATTGTTAAATAGGGTTTTTGGCGGCCAGTTTTCTACCGTAGTTAATAGCAATTAAACCTGTAACATTCATAAACAAGCTGTAAATGGCCGCAGGTACTGCCATATCAGGATTATTGAGTAAACCGGCAGTAATGGCGATCGCTAGTGTGCCATTTTGAATCCCAACTTCAATGGCAATGCAGATTTGCTGATTTTGCTAGAAATGTGATTATATTTGAGGATACCCCACCTGGACACAATGCAATGATCATTAATCCCATGGCGATCGCTGGTTCCATGGGTACAATTTTAGCAATAATAAAGCCAATAATAGGTAAAAAAATCAACTGACTAATTAAGCCAATGGCCACAGCTTTAGGATATTTTGTTACTCGCAGGAAATCTTCTGGTAGTAAAGATAATCCCATACCTAGCATAATGATAGCTAAAGCTAGAGGTAAAATAACGGCGGTTAAAAAGCTTGCTTGCATAATTAATTTTGTCGAAATTACAACCAAGCATCATATTAGACTATTTATCCAGACATTGATCTTCTCATGGTTTGTTTAAGTCCTGTTCTCAGATACTCAGAAGAGCGGGAAGTGTCAAAAACTTCATCATCATTACGTTTTCATCAGTAATAGCATTAATAGCTTCATCGGCTACTAAATTTTTTTTACGGTTTAGATTTAAGCGGTTAAGAGTCCGTGATCAGCTTGATACACTTACCTCTATTCCTTTACTCTCTTTGATTATTTCCTGAATTTCTCGCAAGTATATATCACTTTTCTCTGTGACTATTTTCTTTAACAATTCTTGATTCTCACTTAGAATTTTCGAGCGCCTATCTCCTCCTTGAGGCTTGGCAGTTATTTCCGATGTCTCTCGATATCGACGCAAAAAGTCACGGATGAAAGATAAACTAACTTTGAATCGTTCCGCCAATTCTCTTTGTGTACCTTCTTTATTTTCCCAGGCACTTAATATCTTTTGTCGTAGGTCTATTGAATATGGGGCTATTTCTCAATAATCTTCTTTTTTACATCTTTATAATTTTACCATTCTTGTGGCGGGTTTGATCTTAAATTGCTGTAAATGAAGGTTTTATGTTTTAGGTTACTCAAAACGACGGGAAGGAAGAAATAAAAGATCAAAAAATTTGGCGCGGGCTGACAAAGAAATGGTATAATTGCCGGAAATTGTTTATGCAGAAACGAACCGAATCTATCCTACGGGTAAGTCATTGGTTAGCATAATCATAATTACATACTATTTAGCGCGTTATTCAATGCTTGTACTTACTAAATTTGGAGCAACTGGGATTTTCAATCATAGTTTAGTTCTTTAAATTTAACTTGATTTAAAAAAACAGGATCTTTTGCTTTAAGACTTGATAAAGTGTCCTTGTGAAAAACCTTGTGAAAAACCTTTTGGTAAGAAAATATGCAATAGACAATTAACGTCCAACTTAAAAGCCAGACAGGAACTTTATAAATAAATATGTTTTTTGCTATTAAAATAGTATAAAAAACATGGCATTGGTGATCAAAGTATAGGTTAACAAGGGAGAAAATATGAGAATTTTAGTGACGGGTGGTGCGGGGTTTATTGGTTCTCATCTAATTGACCGATTAATGAATGATGGTCATGAAGTCATTTGTTTGGATAATTTCTATACAGGAAAGAAACATAATCTCCTTCAATGGTTAGATAACCCTAATTTTGAACTGATCCGTCATGATGTCACCGAACCAATTCGCTTAGAAGTTGATCAAGTTTATCATCTGGCTTGTCCCGCTTCTCCAGTGCATTATCAGTACAACCCGATTAAAACTGTGAAAACTAATGTTATTGGAACACTCAATATGTTAGGTTTAGCTAAACGGGTGAAAGCCAGATTCTTATTAGCTTCCACCAGTGAAGTGTACGGAGATCCAGAAGTTCATCCCCAAACGGAAGATTATCGAGGTAGTGTCAATCCCATTGGTATTCGTTCATGTTATGACGAAGGGAAAAGAATGGCGGAAACCTTAGCATTTGATTATCACAGAGAGAATAAAGTTGATATTCGCGTCGCCAGAATATTTAATACCTATGGACCGAGAATGCTGGAAAATGATGGGCGAGTAGTCAGCAATTTTGTCGCCCAAGCATTACGAGGGATTCCTTTAACTGTTTATGGTGAAGGTCAACAAACTCGCAGTTTTTGCTATGTTTCTGACTTAGTAAATGGATTAATGCGATTAATGAATGGTGAACATACAGGACCTATAAATCTGGGTAATCCTGATGAATACACGATTTTAGAATTAGCTCAAGCTGTGCAAAACTTGATTAATCCAGATGCAGAAATTAAATTTGAACCCCTACCTGCTGATGATCCCCGTCGTCGTCGTCCCGATATTACGAAAGCACAAACTTTATTAAATTGGGAACCTACTATTCCCCTCCAAGATGGGTTAAAGCTAATGATCGAAGATTTCCGTCAACGGTTTCAACAGGTTTAGTAGTGCTAAATTCCCTTGATTGACTTGATTCACTGACAATTTTAAAAAACAAGGATTTCAAAAATGCGTGTTTGCGTAATTGGTACTGGCTATGTAGGTTTAGTTACGGGTGCTTGTTTAGCTCACATTGGTCATGATGTCATCTGTATAGATAACAACGAAGAAAAAGTAAAATTAATGAAGTCTGGCCAGTCGCCAATTTTCGAGCCAGGACTCTCGGAAATTATGCAATCTGCCATTAATAGTGGTAATATTCAATTCTCTAGTGATCTCGCGGCTGGGGTTGATCATGGGGAAATTCTGTTTATCGCTGTGGGAACTCCTCCTTTACCTAATGGTGAAAGTGATACTCGCTATGTAGAGGCTGTGGCTCGTGGTATTGGCGAAAATCTCAATGGTGGTTATAAGGTAATTGTCAATAAATCCACTGTCCCCATTGGTTCTGGTGACTGGGTAAGAATGATTGTTTTAGACGGGATTGCGGAAAGACAAAAAACATTTGTGGCATCTGTTGATACAATTGGAGACAGTAAATTTTCTGGAGTTGCTAATGATTTTGATGTGGTGAGTAATCCAGAGTTTCTACGGGAAGGTTCGGCAGTTTATGATACTTTTAATCCTGATCGGATTGTCTTAGGTGGAAATAGTGAACAAGCCACCGGCATGATGAAAGAATTATACGCCCCCATTGTAGAGCGCAAATTTGCCGCTGATCAATCTTTACCTCCTGTTCCCGTTCTGGTGACAGATTTAAGTTCCGCAGAAATGATCAAATACGCGGCTAATGCCTTTTTAGCCACTAAGATTAGTTTTATTAACGAAGTCGCTAATATTTGCGATCGCGTGGGTGCGGATGTTACCCAAGTAGCAAAAGGCATAGGTTTAGATTCCCGCATTGGTAGTAAGTTCTTACAAGCTGGTATTGGTTGGGGTGGTTCATGCTTTCCTAAAGATGTTTCCGCCCTCATTCACACCGCTGGTGATTATGGCTATGAAGCCCAACTGATGAAAGCTGCTGTCAGTGTCAACGAGCGCCAACGCTTAATTGCTTTAGAAAAACTGCAACAAGCTTTAAAAATCCTCAAAGGTAAAACTGTGGGCTTACTCGGTTTAACCTTTAAACCAGATACGGATGATTTACGGGACGCACCTGCATTAATCCTCATTGAACAACTTAACCGATTGGGAGCTAAAGTTAAGGCTTATGACCCCATTATCTCCCAAACAGGAATGCGTCATGGTCTTTCCGGTGTATTAGTAGAAACCGATTCAGAAAGACTAGCAGATGGCTGTGATGCTTTGGTACTTGTCACTGAATGGCAACAGTTCAGCACTTTAGACTATGGGAAGATGGCAAAATTGATGAATCACGCAGTGATGATTGATGGTCGTAATTTCCTTGATCCCCAAACCATGATCCGGGCTGGATTTCAGTATGTGGGTGTAGGTAGGTAAAAAAGGCAGCAGGGGGGAATTTTCTGATTTTCTCCTGACTTTTCCTCTAAAAATTAAATCGCCGCCCAGTGGAATCTGGACGGCGTTGATTTTTTTCAATTTTAAGAATTGTTAAGAACTGCGCGGAATTCGTTCAATTTCTGCATAACCACTAAAAATCAATCTTTGGCCTTCTGTTTCTAAACGATTTAGTCGCATTTTTACCCCATCTAAATCAAAGCGATCTAAATCAACCATATTATCCAAAATTTCTACCAATGCCACACTTAAAGTCTGGGAAATTTCCCGTTGTGCTTCTGGAACTCCCTCAAGTTCAATCTTAGGGTCTTTGAAAGAAACCCGCCTTCTTCTTTCAATCCCAATACCAACGGTCATACTTAGGGGTATGAGTTCACCATTTTTTAAGTCGGCTGTGGCTACTAAATGTAAACGATTTTCAGGTAATAGCTTGATTTGAACTTCGGTAAAGGAAACCGGTTCACCAGCAGATATTTCCATCAGAGTTGGTTCAGAAAGGTTCAGCAGCCGCTTTTTCACCAGTTCTGACTCAAAAGCCCGATTAATACCTATTTCTGATAAAATCACCTGGGCTACCGCTTGGGTGGGTTGTTTGAGATTGAGTTTACCACTTAAAACCGAGCCGAAGTCAATGGCTACCGCGTCGGTTTCAAAGGACATTTCCTCTACTGCGAAGTCTTTACGAATTACCAAGCCACGACCGTTCATTTTAAAGCTGTCAATGCTGCCTTGCAACAGTTTGCTGGAGGGGTAGCAGCGCACAAAGACTTCTACCGACTCGCTTTGGGTAAACAGGTGGCGAATCGTTTGGCTGGCGACTGTGTTGAGCATTCGCTCTCCCCAATCGGTGCTTTTGGGATCTGTTAAACCAGTGAGTCCGCCGAACATTAGGTTTTAGTCTCTAGAAGTTCTTTATATTTTTGTAACAAATTGTGAAGAATTATGCAAGCGATCCCTTGATTTAATCTACTAATGACTTAGAACAGGATAACTGATGGTTCTTATTTGGTTAATATCTTATTAATTTCACTATATATGTTAATAACACAGGTGTTGATATAATCAGTTATGTAATGTACATAAAAAACCATGAAGGCCACTGAAACCAACTTCCTCAAATTTCTAGAGGGTAAACATCAATTTATTATACTCATCTACCGATGAAGAGTTTCATAGACAATTCGTAATTAAAGACATTTACAACTTCCGTAGTTATAAGTATCTATTGCGTAAACTGGAAAATCATGGGCGGAAAGAGTTGGTAAATATACAGGAATATCAGGTTGAACATATAATGCCACCAAATCCCCATTTATCTCTAGAATGGCAGGAAGATTTAGGAAAGAAATGGCCAGAAATTCAAGCCAAGTATCTGCACAATATTGGTAATTTAACTTTAACCAGATATAATGCTAAATTGAGAGATCGCTCATTTATAGATAAGCGAGATGAAAAGGATGGTAGATTTGCAGATAGTCCTCTACATTTAAATAGAGGCCCACAGCATCTGAAACAATGGAATGAAACAGAAATCAAAAACCAAGCAGCATCATTAGCAGAAATTGCTGTTAAAGTTCGGACTTTTCCATCTGTAAAATAAGTTTAAATAACTAACATCAACATTTAGCTGCGTTGGGTTGATAATCCGGGATCACTTGATATTATATTACCTTTTCTCCCTATTTCCTATTCCCTATTGCTTTTCGTTGAGTCTGATAAATGTGAATTTGGTCTACTAAACCCGCAATACCAGGAATATCATAACCATAAAGCCGAAAACCCTTACCCACAGAATTAGTTAAAACTTCTGAACCTTTACCTTGATAATACACAGGAACTGGACGATTCCCATGATTTCCCCAACCATATTTAATCTGGGGATTAGAACCCCAAAAATGACCCGCTTTTATAGAATCGGATTCAGCGGTTAAAGTTTCTGCACCTTTTTCTTTGAGTAATTCAGAAAAATTAGGATTTAAAGTGAGATAATGATCATGGTCAGCAGTGACAATCAGTAGATTATTTTCCCAACCACCATTATTTTTAATCCAGTCAATTGTCGTTTTCACAGCTTTGTCAAAATCCAACACTGTCCCAATCATATTATCTATATTATCATCATGGGCAGCCCAATCAATATCACCACCTTCTACCATTAACCAAAATCCATCTTGATCTTTCGATAAAACTGCTAAAGCAGCTTTAGTTAAATCATTCAGTGTGGGATTTTCATTAATTTCCTTCGCAATAAAAGATTTATCAGTTTCTCCAACCAGTAAAGGCCGAACTGTATCCGGGTTTTTTCCTTGAGAACTAAACAGGGAAAAAATACTCAAACCCGTATTACTATAATCTCCATTGGCCGTACTTACAGGCAGATTTCCCTCTTGTCCCCTAGCTCCATATAATCCTAACAGGCGATCGCCCATATTTGGATCTAATTTAGCCGCAGTCAGTGCTAATTTTTCAGCCGCATCTTTTCCCCGTTCTAAAAATGTGTAATGATAACGGTTTTGATTGGGGTTCTTACTCAACTCTGTATAAGTCGTTTTTGTGATATATTCAAATTTAGTCGGAGGTTCTACACCCGTAGGTAAAGGTTGACTATTAGCACCCGTAAGCGGATGACCACCACCTAAAATTACCGTTGGTTGATATATACGAAGTTCCTGCTGGAGAATATTATCTAAGGTCGGGTAATCACCATCATATTTATTCCGACGATTAACATTAGCTGCTGCTGCTCCCGGTGTAGCATGATCTACAGGAACAGAGGTAACAATTCCCGTAGATTTACCATAATTAGCCGCAGTTTTCAGAATAGTTTCTAAGGGTTTTTCCAAAATATCAACGGAAATAGCGTTATTATAGCTTTTTACTCCCGTGTACAAAGTAGTTGCTGTATTGGCCGAATCAGGATAACTATACTTAATATATTCGGGATCATTACCAGGTGTCCAAGGATTTATTCCCCCCCGTTGGGGATCATAACCCACCAAATTACCTACCGCATTGGGATGAAGATTTTTTTCTCCCCCAGATGGTGTATTTCCGGGATTAAATTTGGGTTGGAATTTAAACCCTGGTAAAATGGGACTAGCGCCTGTAATCGGATTAGAACCAGATAATGCGGAATTATTTGTGCTGAAAACCCCATTACCAGGGGCAATAGTAGTACCATAGGTGGTAGCGAGAGCATAATTATCCAGAGTTTGAAAACTTAGTCCTTCCCCCCGACCAGAATTGTAATTATATCCTTGCGCTATAGCCCCAGCACGAGCCATTTCCCAGCCCATACCGTCCCCAATCATCAGGATCACGTTTTTAGTTTTTGTGACAGGTGTAGCCGCCTGAGAATTGTTAATCAGGGTGATTAATATACCAGCTACAATGATCAATGCTACAGATAATAAACGGCGTTTATATCGAACTTGTGAACTAGATTTGATGACCATCGGTGAAATGCCTGCTATAAAATTGCTCTATGATGAGAGAATATTAAAAAATGCAATCAAAACTTTAGATTTACTTATCATGGCGAAAATTCAGTTTGCTAGAGGTATTGAGGAAACAGTAGTTCCAGATGTCCGCTTGACAAGAGCAAAGGTAGGTGATAGTAGTACAGCAACATTTACCTTCACAAATCCTGATATCTTGGCACAAGACGGTAAAATCGAACCTACTGGACTTTATTTAATTGACGAAGAAGGGGAAATCAAGATTAGTGCAGTTCAGGGTAAATTTGTCAACGGTAAACCAGAATCTTTAGAAGCAGTTTATGTTATGCAGTCTAAAGAAGAATGGGATCGGTTTATGCGGTTTATGAATCGTTATGCTGAAGAAAATGGACTAGGATTAAGCAAGTCTTAATTGTCAATTGTCAATTGTCAATTGTCATTAGTTGTCAATTGTCAATTGTCAATTGTCAATTGTCAATTGTCAATTGTCATTGGCTAAAGAGTAAAACACTTATGGAATTTCCACCACACGCAAGCTACAAAGAAATTTCTGTGAATTGTGCAGTTATTACCGTCAGTGATACCCGTTCCCCAGCTACAGATAAAAGTGGTCAATTAATTAAAGAACTACTTTTAGCTGACCATCACATTGTCGGATTGTATCAGATTATCAAAGATGAGTCAAGAGAAATTACAGCCCAGATGGAAGTTTTGGCTGAATATCCTTGTATCAGCGCTGTAATTTTTAATGGGGGAACGGGAATTGCTCCCAGAGACACCACTTATGATACCTTAGAAAAGTTATTAGAAAAAACTTTACCAGGATTTGGGGAATTATTTCGGTTTTTAAGTTATCAAGAAATTGGTTCACGGGCTATGGCTTCCCGCGCTGTTGCTGGTGTTTATCAAGGTAAAATCATCTTTTCTCTTCCTGGTTCTAGTAATGCTGTGCGACTGGCTATGGAAAAGTTGATCTTACCGGAATTGGTGCATTTGGTCAAACAGGTAAATGTTTAGAACAGGGAATAGGGAAACCCCAACTCCGCACCCCGCACTCCACCAAAAAACTTGTTCAGTAAACTCTGAAATGAACTTTTAAAACATATTCGTACTCCCCTTGACTTGTGAACGATTTTTCAGATAAAATCACACAGCATATAAACTTAGTTACTCAATACGTATTTAAAATTCAGATCAAATTTGTATTTTGTATGAAACAACTTCAAACAAGACTTACCCTGATTATATTTAGTATTTTCTTGGCAGGGTGGATTATTTGTGGGTGGTCAATTTGGTCACTAGAGTACAATGGTGCTAAAAAAGATGTTATCCGTACGGCCACATTGCTTTTAGATACAGCAGAGGTTGTTAGAGATTACACATTAACTAAAATTCAAACTCAATTTGCTCTGCTTACGCAAGATAAATCACCTCAGGATGTATCAAATTCAGCGGATAAAAATCAAGAATTACCTGATTTTAATAGAGTCACTGTTCCCTCCTATGCTGCTCAACAGATTTTGAATCAACTAGGGGAAAGGAAGGAAAACAAAGGGTATAGCTATAGAGAAAGTGCCATTAATCCAACAAACCGCAAAGATTTAGCGGTAGGGTGGGAGGTTGAAATAATTGAATATTTTGCCAAAAATCCTAATATCAAGGAAAAAATAGGTGAGCGACTGGATTTAATAAGCGGTCAAAAAACGCTTTATATGGCCAAACCAATTCAGATTACTAATTCCAGTTGTTTAGTTTGCCATGGTAAACCGGAAAATGCTCCTCTTTCTCTGATCAAAACCTATGGTAGTGAGAATGGTTTTGGCTGGAAGCTAAATGAAATTGTCGGCACAAGGATTATTTCAGTCCCCACAGTCGTTCAATATCACGAGGCTCAGGAGTCTGTTGGGTCCTATTTATTAGCGATCGCCAGCGTGTTTTTAGTAGCATACACCACAGTCCTTCTGATTATACAGAAATGGATTACCAAGCCTCTAGATACCATTACTCACCTACTGGAAGAAATTAGTCTGCATCAGTTAGAGAAGTCTCAACTCCCAGAAGATAAATCCAATTCATTAAACCCACTGAACAGAGCAATTAATCGTCTTTTAATCAGTCTCAATAAAGCCTTAGAAGCACCTAAAAAATAAATTTACATAGGTTACATTGTCCAACATGATTAACTGATTTTAAATCAGCCCTTGTTAAAGTTATTATTGGTGATTGTGGAGTCTATATGAAAAATTTTCTAGTTCTTTTCCAAGTTGCATTGACTGGATGTCTGTTATTTGCTTATGTTGTTGTTTTAAACAACCCCCAACAAGTTTTTCCCATAGTCTTATACGGCTTGAAAATTGCTGTATTGATCAGCATTAGCATGGTTATTGTTAATGCCGTTTCTTTCTTATTAATCAATTTTTGGTTAACTCGTAAAAAAAGAACGCGTCCATCAAGGTTATTGAAATTAATAATCTCAGTTTTCCTGTATCTGATCTGCATTTTTATTATTCTGCGTATTCTCGGTCAGGAAACGACAATGTTTTTCACTACTTCTGCTTTATTTACGGCAATTGTTGGTTTTGCAATGCAAGAACCTCTAGGAAATTTCCTTTCTGGCGTTTTTCTTCAGATTAACCAACCGTTTCAAATTGGCGATCAGATTCAATTTCAATTTCGGGGATCAAAAGAAGTTGTTGTAGAAGGAGTTGTGGAATCAATAGATTGGAATTCAACAGATATCCGTCTCAACTCTGGTGAAATTACTTACATTCCTAATGGGTTGATCGCTAAAGAATTGGTTAAGATGATCGACTCTGGTTCAGTCTGTCGAACAGTGGATTTTACAATTTCTGCCAAAGTTCCGCCGAATCAGGTGATGGATACTGCGTGTAAGGCAGTAATCAACCAACCTCTGCCAAACATTAATCTTGACAAACCCGTGTTTGTCAGAATGTGGTCTTATGGGCTAGAGGAAGTGAACTATAAATTGTTTTACTATCCCAAAAACTATAGTGAAGCCGAAAACCATACAGATCCAGAAATTCGCTGTCGGATTTGGTACACTCTGAGTCGTACTAGCATGGGAAGTGAGTATCAGTCCACCGAGAATGAACGTCTGTTGCAACTTGTTAGCAACATTGAATTTTTTAGAAATTTAACTGTCGAGGCTCAAAGCCTTCTGGTAGAACATTCTAAAACTTTGCTGTTTGATGCGGACGAATTGCTTGATTATCAACATCTTTTGTCCCCAGCAATGTTCCTGGTGGTAAGGGGTTGTGTGGCCATAGAACAAAAATTAGTCCCGAATTTAGAAACAGTTACCTTTAAACCCGTTAGTCGTCAACCTCAGAATCATAACCAGTCTAGCTACGCTCTCAAACCAATAGTAATTGAGCAAGTTGCCTCTGCGTTAGCTAAGTACATTGGTCCTGTTGCCTTCTCCCTGACCTACCAAACAGCTAAAGAAGTATCATCCCTTTATTGGCTGTATGCAAGTTTAGCTGCTGAGATTGAGAATATAGACCAGAGGCAGGAATTTCTCGGCTACCAACCAGATGCTCCGACAGAAAAATTCCTGATAGGAGATTTCTTTGGAGAGATGAATCTTTTCTTGGGAGAACCATTACCATCCATGAAAATTATCACAGTTGAAGATACGGAGATTCTTGCCCTTACCCCTGCCGCAGTTGCAAATGCCCTTCATCATGACGGGATCTCTATCAATACAATGAGCCAATATATTGCTCAATATCACCACAATTACTTAAGTGGAACACTACAGGAAGTTTCCTCCAGGATTTTAAATCAGAATGGGATTTCAGAGCAAATGCAGGAACACTTGGAACCCTATTTTCGCCGTTTATTAAACCCATTAGTAACAAGTTAAAGAAAAATTGGTTTTGTCAATTCCCTACGGTCTAGTTATAAAACTCTTATTTGATTTTTGAACCTTGAGTTGTAGTAGGCTTTACTTGTTACAGCAGCTTAGTGATTAGACGTAAGTAGCAAATATTTTGTTTCTATCTGGCAAAATATCCAAATAGTCCTACTTACGTCCCGGACAGAACCCTCAATCTCAAAATAAAAACAACTGCCAAATTTGGAGGTTTTGAATTTGTTTTCCTGGTTTTCCTGAAAAATCTGATGATTAAATCTGGTTATTTTATGCTGATAATACAAACAAAAGCGAGAACAGCAGCAATCATATAAAAAACTGCCACTACTTGTAATTCTGACCAACCAGTTAATTCTAAATGATGATGTAAAGGAGCCATTTTAAATAATCGCTTACCCTTACCGTCTGGTCCTTTGGTCGCTTTATAATAACTGACTTGAGCCATTACAGAAAGGGTTTCTACAAAGAAAATCCCACTCAGGATAAACAGTGCTACTAAAGAATTTGTCACAAGTGCGACAGCGGCTAAAGCCCCACCCAGGGCTAAAGAACCAGTATCACCCATGAAAACACTAGCTGGGTTGCGGTTATAGGCTAGAAATCCTAAGCAGCTACCACTGACAGCAGCACAAAAAACCATCAAGTCGGGAGCAGTTGGAGCAATGATCACACCTAATGCAAAAATAGCGATCGCTACTGTTCCGGCTGCTAAACCATCCACACCATCTGTTAAATTAGTAGCATTGCTCTCCGCGACTAAGACAAAACCCGCTAGAGGCCAAAACAATAGTCCTAAAGGTAAAGATAAACCCGCCCAAGGCAAATGGATATTAGTTATGCTAAAATCACCTTTAAGCATCAGCCAGAAACAAAACAGCGCCCCAAAGATAACTTGTAAAGCCAACTTCGTCTTAGGAGATATGCCTTTATTTGATTTACGTCGCAAAATTTGCCAGTCGTCTAACCAGCCAATTAAACCGTAACTCAGAGTTAACGCACAAACCGCAACTACATCTTGAGAAAAGTTAGATAGTATACAAGCAACTACCACAGCTACAGGTATAAAAAATATACCCCCCATCGTGGGAGTTCCTGCCTTTTTTAAATGTGCTTGAGGTCCATCTTCCCGGATAATTTGCCCGGTTTTTAGTGCTTGTAAAATAGGTATTACCCTCTGGCCAAGCACACCCACAATTAGAGCAGACAAGAAAAGAGGCAAGGTTAAGGAGGTAGGATACCAGGGATTCCTCTGCCCCACCCAATCCAAAATCAAGGAAGTTGTAGTTAGTAACATTGTTAGCATTGAGGCTAACCTAATTCCCGAAAAATTCAAACCTTGGTTAGGAGATAATTTAGCGTCCACAAAAAAAATCCTTCACTCCACACTTAAAAAACCTAAATCAAACAATATTGCCAATATTTTGATTTTGGGTCGCTAGTTCCCAAAATACTCACACCTAATCTTCCTCGATAGTTATATCATCGTCGTCATCGTAATCAATATCACCAATTCCGTCGTCTGCGATCAGAAAATCGGATATTACTTCTACATCTTCGCGGGAGTCTGTTTCATGGACTTCACGGGCTATCAGTCGGCCACTTAGTCGCAACCAGTCCAACATTGAGGATTCCTGTTTGACGGGAATAACCGCTGCTCGTTGGTTTCTGGGCGCTTCACGGAGGGGAGAATCTAACATATCAACAAACACACCTAAGGGTTTATTTAACTAGACATTAACAGTCTATCATTTGATACGAGTTATTTTATCCTTCATTCAACTCTTTAATTGCTTGATCCGAATTAAACAAAATTTTTATCCTTTCGGTGGGGTTATTCACTTAATTACGGAATAGTAGCTAAAAAGTCCAGATTTTAGAGTTGTATCTTTATAAATAGAGGATATTTATATCTCCTTGATACTGTTTAATTATGTATACTCTTGAGGTAAAAACAATGATAGGCAAGTCAAATCTCATAGATGTAATTGCGGGAACAAATCGCGGTTTATTAGTCAATGCAGCACAACAACAAGCTATTTTAGCAGCGATCGCTAACTTAGAAGATTTTAATCCTACACCACATCCCCTAGCAGCTAGTAATTTACTAGAAGGCAACTGGCGACTACTATACACCACAAGCAAGGCTTTATTAAACATAGATCGTCTGCCATTTTTTCAACTCGGTCAGATTTACCAATGTATTCGGGTAGAAACTAACAGTGTTTATAACATAGCTGAAATTTATGGTATTCCTGCCTTAGAGGGATTAGTCAGCGTTGTTGCTAAATTTGTACCAGTATCACAATCTCGTCTACAGGTTAAATTCCAGCGTTCTATCATTGGTTTACAGCGTTTAATTGGCTATACAACACCAGGAAACTTTATCCAACAAATTGAATCTGGACATTTTCAAAATAAACTAGCTTTTGATTTTCCCATTCAAAGTCAACAACAACAAGGTTGGTTAGATATCACTTATCTAGATGATGATCTCCGTATTGCCAGGGGGAACGAAGGTAGCGTTTTTGTATTAAGTAAGACATAAAACATTTTGCCAGAAGTGTTCGCCAATGAACTTACCCTATTATGCCTACTATGTCAAGAGGTTATTGACCAGATTAACAACTCATTACCCATCAAAACCGACCAATTTGACAAATAACTTAACAAAACCCAAGGACACGCCTCTGTTGTTGTAGAGTGAGAACAATCAGCCCTAATTTACGGCATTCATTCTTCAAAAGGGAAGATACATCATGGTTCAACGTGGTTCTAAAGTCCGTATTCTCCGTCCTGAGTCCTACTGGTTTCAGGAAGTTGGTACAGTCGCTTCTATTGAAAAAAGCGCCATCAAATACCCTGTAATTGTCAGATTTGACAAAGTTAACTACTCTGATGTTAGTACTAACAACTTTGCTGTAGATGAATTAATCGAAGTAGCACCACCCGCTGCTAAAGCAAAGTAAACAGCCAACCGACAGGGATTTGATTAAAAGTAGCCTACGCTAACAATTAATCATATCACCAGGACTTACGCAGAGTGTCAATGATAGTCTTCATGGTGTGGCCATAAACCCCATTCTCGCGGTAATTCATCAATTAATTACCGCTACTCTCTTTGTGTTTTGCGTAAGTCCTGATTTGACTAGATTTTGGGCAGATGTTATCACTCAAATCTAGTGAAATCTTTTATCTATTAAATACTGAATTATACATTTTTTTTAAAATATTATTGACTTTCATGCCTGAATTGCCCGAAGTTGAAACAGTCTGCCGAGGTTTAAATCAATTCACCCTGAATCGAGAAATTACGGGTGGAAATGTCTTGCTAGAACGCACTATCGCCTATCCATTTCCTGCTAATGAGTTTATTGATAAAATTAAAGGCACTAACATAACTACCTGGCATCGTCGAGGCAAATATCTTATCGCTCAACTTAGTCCCCATTCTTTCTTAGGTGTTCATTTGCGAATGACTGGTCAATTATTATGGGTAGAGCAAAATCAACCTTTACATAAACATACCAGAGTCCGCTTATTTTTGGGCGAAAGTCATGAATTGCGCTTTGTTGACCAGCGCACTTTCGGGAAAATGTGGTATGTTCCTGATCAGATGGCTGTAGAAAGCATTATTACAGGTTTAGCCAAATTAGCTCTTGACCCCTTTGACCCAGAATTTACAGCAGAGTATTTTGCCAGTAAATTAAAAAAATCCCGTCGTCCTATTAAAACCGGATTATTAGATCAGTCGGTGGTGGCAGGATTAGGTAATATTTATGCTGATGAAGCTTTATTTAAAAGTGGTATTTTACCGACAACCCTTGGTATAGAATTACAAATTCCCCAAATTGAACTGTTGCGAATTGCCATTATTGAGGTTTTATCAGCTAGTATTGCTGTAGGAGGGACGACTTTTAGTAATTTTCTCAGCGTTCAAGGCGTTAACGGTAATTATGGCGGTGCAGCTTGGGTTTATAATCGGGCTGGCAAACCTTGTAAAATTTGTAGTAACATCATAGAGCGAATTAAATTAGGTGGTCGTTCTAGCCATTTTTGTTCTCATTGTCAAAAATAATCATGTTTTGCACCAAGACCCAAAGACTTCCCCAAAATTTGCAAATAAATAAAAAATAAAACCGCGAAAAAAGAGAATTAGGGGGTTGACAATGCCTTTGAAATCTGTTATGGTATAGTAGACGAGGAAGAACTACGATATTATAATTTAATATATAATAATATATAATAACTTGCCGCCCAGCGGTTGACTTGAAAATCAGCGGTTATTTGTTTTAGTGAAAGAAATTAGCCTTGGGTTAAAGTTACAAGATAAAATTTGCAGTGAAGGCGTTTATTTTGGAACGAAGGTAACTTATGGCTGTGAAAAAAGGGAATATGGTTCGCGCTATTCGGGAAAAGTTGGAAAATAGTCTGGAAGCTAAAGCTAGTGATTCCCGCTTTCCTAGTTATTTATTTGAGACTCAAGGGGAAGTTGTTGATATCAAGAGTGACTATGCTTTGGTTAAGTTTGGACGAGTACCAACGCCAAATATTTGGTTAAAATTAGAACAGTTGGAAGAGTTCGTTTAATCACTCTCAAGTCCCCTCCAGATCCCCGACTTCTTCAAGAGGTCGGGGATATAATTACGTATATTTGCGGTTTATTTTTGTTTTCATAATTTTCAGCGATATGTGACGAATATTGAGAAAATTAACGATATTTTAGCTGTGGTTGCATAAAAAACACAATCCTTATTATAATAATTCAGTCATTTAACACACATCATCATGAGTTCAAAGAATAAGGATTTACAGGGGAGTTACGCTAAAACTCGCTTACTGCTTGCATTGTGGGAATTAGGAGCAAATGAACAGAAGGTAGCTAAGGGTAAATTAGGCAAGCGGGTGGTGTCTAAGGGTCAGAAAATAACCGACTATCAAGGTATTTTAGAGGATTTGCAAGAGCAGGGAGCTATTACTATCCTTAAAAAAGGATCAGCAATTAGTTATACTCTGAATTCACCAATAGGTTTAGATGTGTTAGGTGCTGGTTTGCGTAGTGATGAGTTTGAGTTTGAATCAGGTAAGACTATAGGAACTTGGGTAGCTAATGCGTTATTGCGGTGGTTTCGTCAGTTTGGTGTGGTTGTAAACAAGACCGTCGTATTAGATAATGGGGTTAAGGTTGAGGTAATTGGTTCTTATGAAGAGTTTAAATCTGTTGCTTTGGCTGTTTATGACAAATTGAATAAGGATTACAACCTAGATGATTTAGTACCTATTTATCGCATTAGAAGAGCAATAGGTGAACAAGTTAGTCGTGAAAAATTCAATCAATGGCTCGTAGAAATGCAAGCTGATGATATTTTGCAGCTAATTGCCGGAGAAATAGCAGACTTTACCTCTGATAAACGCGAAGATTCGATTTCCATAGCAGGTACACAACTACGTTCTTACGCTAAACGCTTGATTTAATCAAATTATCCCCTTATCCCCACAGTTTTTAGTCCCTCGCACCAGACAAAATTACCATGACAAATAGCCCTCTTTCTTCTATGGAGTCCATTAACGCCGCCATTAACAGTCATAATCCATTTACTAACGCTGGGATTGTTAAAGAACAAGATGTTTGGGGAAAAGGAGTCCCGGACGTACCCACATTAAACGCTCATGCTTCTAATCAAGTTTTTAAAGCCATTCAATTTGTTCGTAACAGTAAATCTAGTCAAGATAAAGTGACTTCAATTGCTATTACTGCACAACAGGGAGTTGGGAAAACCCATCTTTTGAGTCGTATTCGTCATGAACTAGAAAAAGTGGGCGGTGCTTTATTTGTTTATGCTGGTGTTAATAACTATACAGATTTGAATTTAGTTAAATATCAATTTCAGCAAACTTTAGCAGATAGTCTGAGTAAAACTGGTAGCCAAGAAGTCATGCAATGGCAAGAAGTAGCCGCAGCAATGGCCAACGAAGGTAGAGAAAATACTGTCAGTCCAGCAGTGTTAGTCAAAAGATTTGACATAGCTTGTGAAAAAAATAAAAACTTAATGAATAATCTGCAAAAACAGGTTATTAAAAATAAACCCAATACAGACCCCTATATTCTTAGGGCTATTCTGTGGACACTTTCAGAAACTCAAGCTCCTTATGCGATTAAATGGCTATCTGGTGAAGAATTAGCTCAAGCAAATGCTGATGAATTGGGATTACCTAATTCTAGTAAAACTAATCAAGATCGGGAAGCTGAGGCTCTCAAAAATATTCAACAAATTTTGAATTTAGTGGGTTTTTATAACTCAATTGTTATTTGTTTTGATGAAATAGATGTTAAAAACAACTCTACTGATGATGGTTTACCTACAGAAAGTGTAATTGCTAATTTTGTGAAAATTCTCCATGATACTTTGGTAAATTCAGACCTGAGCCAGGGTGTGGTGATTCTCACAGTAATGCTACCAGAAACATGGAGAGATAAAGTAAATTCTTTGCCCGGAGGTACACCTGATAGAATTTCCAAATTTACACAACGTAAACCGCTAGACTTAAAATATATTAGCGGTGATTCCATGGTGGAATTAGTGACTATTTGGCTACAGGATTATTACAATGCAAAGGATTTAATTCCTCCTGATCCACTTTACCCATTTACAGAAACCGAACTGAAAGAATATGGAAAGATAAATAAACCAAGTGTTAGGGAAGCTTTGCGGTGGTGTGCAGATAACTTTAAGATTGAAACCGAGCCACTTCCAGATGATCCATTTACAAGATTTGAACTGGCATTTACAAGGGAAGGTGAGGTAAAGTTTGAGGAATATATAGAAGATAGTTCTCGCATTGCTGAAGCCCTATATTTTGGCTTTAATACTTTAAAGGAAAAAACTCTAGAAGAGGTAATGATTGTCGAAATTACAAACGATGTTCAACCTAAAAGAAAAAATAACAATTTTATCAACTTCAAAATTATTGGCAATGAAAATGGTAAACAAGTAAAAATTGGTGTAGCAGTTGTTCAAGATTCTCAATCTACATTAAATGCGTGTTTAAAACGATTGAATGACTATCATACTTTTGATTTAACCCGTGGTTGTTTAGTCCGTTCTGAATCCAAAATAAAACAAATGAAAAAAACGGCAGCAACATTTAGTTTACTTGAGGAATTGATTAAATACAAGGGGGGAGAAAATGTAGATTTAATAGAAGATCAAATTCGTCCACTTATAGCCATATTAGCTATTTATCAAAAGCGGCAAAATTATCAATTAACAGAAGAACAAATTTTTGATATTATCTCTAAGAATAATATTACCTTTGATAATCTGTTATTAAGAGAAATTTTAAGTGATCCATCTGGTGAAATGCCTGAATTTGATGATGGTCTGGGCGGATTATTTGATGATAAAAATGATAATATTTCAGAAGTTGATGATGAAGGTGGTTTAAATGATTTATTGGGTTAATTATGAATAAATCTGTTTCAATTTATAACGCTTTATGTTTACCTGCTCCTGATGTTGATGCTTTAATACAAGGGCGAATTATTGCCGCGATTCCTCGGACATTGCTAGATTTTGGTAAAACATTCGCTCTCTATCCTGTAGAGATATCTACAGCAGAAATTAATAAATATTACCATCCAAATTTTTTACCCATTGCTAAAACTGCATGGGAAAAATTTCATACCCCCGGTATTTTATTACAACCTGAACAACTGAGTTTAATACCAACTCAAAAACAGTTACAACTACCGTTATCGGAAAGTAAAGTTTTAATTAAAGCATGGGCTAAATGTGAACTTTGTCAAATGCCAGATCAAACAAAACCATTAGATATTTTATCTCAATTAACCATCTGGAAACCAGAAAAATTTAAGGAAATATTACAAAAACATCCGCATTTTTTCCTAGCTTATTTGCGGGTTTATCATTTAGATAAACCTGATGAAATTTCAGCCATTCCTAATATTCAAGATAAATTAGGTAAATTTGTCAGTTTACCTAATATTTCCGCTTCTGAAGCTAAACCTGTATTAAATGATCAGGTATTTATTCAACGCAAACAACAATTAGAAAATCTAGAACCTCCTTTACATCCTGAACTGGAAGAATTACAAACTGCATTATCACAAATAGCCAATAATAACCCAGCAGCACAAGAATTAGAAAATGAAATCAAAGTATTTTTAGGTTGGAGTAATGCACCAATTATAAATATCATAGATGCTGATTTAGCTTGGATAAAAACCATTGCAGCATTAGGAGATAGAAGTATAGAATTAGAAGAGAAAAAAAATAATTATCAAGCGGGTACAGACTTTGAAAATATCTCTCGTCAAAGTTTAGAATTTTTAGGATTTAATGTAGAAAATGCTTATAAAGGAGGTGCGGGAGGTTTAGATTTATATTGTTCTCAACCCTATCCTTTAATGTGTGAATGTAAAGCAGGTAAAAGTATTCCTAGTGGTACGGTTCAGGAATTAATTAAACTTGGTGGAATGCACTTAGGTACACAACAATTTATCAACTCTGCAAAATTGGTAATAGGTCCAGGTAACGCTACCTCATATACTCAGAAATCAGCGCAACAATGGAAAGTCAGTATTATTAAAGCCATGACATTACAAAAATTAGTAGAACTCAAAGCCAAATATCCAGGTGCGATAAATTTACTTGAATTAAAACAATACTTAGAACCAGGACAAATTGATGATAAAATTAACGAATATATTGCTAAAATAGAAAAAGAGATAAAATTGCGATCGCATATTATCCAACTCGTCAAAAGACATCTAGAAAAAACAGGTGCTAAAGATGCTCAAGTTGGTAATCTTTGTATAGCATATCTTTATGATCATCCACCACAAAACCTAGAAGATAGAGAATTATATGATATTCTCATAGAACTATCATCACCATTAACAGGATATTTGGGAAGAATTAAAGAAGATGATTGGAAAAAAGATCGCTTTTATTATCTCCGGGATTTACCAATTAATTAAAAATAACTAATTCTCCGTATTTCCCCACGTACACTCATCAGAATTTTACCGAGGTAATTTTCCCCTGTACCATCAGCACCACAGCCCCAAAAATAGTCTATAGGTGAATCCTCTATTAAGATATTATCACCTGTTAATAACAATATCTCCCTAATATCAGCATGAGTCATAAACTTTTGTAGTACCCCAACCCGCATAACTTGAGTTTTTACCAATTCCCAATCTAGACGCAGACAACGAGAATCACAACGCCCTAAAGCAGCAGCTTGTTCAGGAGTAGCAGCAGCGTGAATTAAAGGTATAATTGGAGCATCTGGACTACCAACAAACTTTTGTGCTTGATAATAATGTTCAACAGTTGGCCAGTAAGTACCTTCGATATTAATACCGTGAGCGGAAAAATTAGAAAAACAGCCATAGGGGTCGGAAACCTTATAAAAGTAAATAGTCATGGGAAAAATTCTCTTTTATACTAAATTAGCAAAATTAGCCATGATCAAAATAAATAATCGGAAATAATAGGTATAGATACTGGGAATTTTCAATATTTAATAAAAATCAAATAATAATCAGAATATTTTTCTCAACTACCCAAATTTTTAAAGAAGTCGGACATCTCCAACCTACCAGCTATAATACAGCAGTTTCCGATATTATGAAGTACAGATATTAATAATAAACTCTTGTGGTGCGGGCATCTTGCCCGCACAAGGTGTACCTCACTCAAAGCTACTTGCTGTATATAGAAACAGTGCTATAAAAACATCTAAACCAAATTTTGAATTAGCAATAAATAGTCGTAATTATTTTATAACTTACCTACAAGTTAAGGAATAATCAACCATAAAGAAACTTTCACCGCAACTGTTCCCCAAGGATAGAATTTGATTCCGTCAAATAAGACGACATTGAAGATATTGAATTTATTGGTCAATCTTTTCGCATTTCCTGTTAATACAGCAGTTTCCGAAGTTATGAGGTACAGTTAGTAATAATAAAGATAATACTGTCATGAAAGCATATTCAGTGGATCTCCGAGAAAAAATAGTTGCAGCCCATATTGAGGAA